>JADGNS010000968.1 GCA_017883355.1 Candidatus Solibacter sp. | reverse complement strand
CTGGGTCACGGGGACGGCTTTGCGGTTCTGATCGACGAACAGATAGGTTCCCAGCGAGCAATGCGGGTGGCAGCTCAGGGTGGTGGTTTCTTCGCCGCGGAGGGCGCTGAGCAGCTTGGAGAAGGGCGTTACGCAGGAGAGCGGAAACCAGTCCTCGTAGGGATCGGCGATGCCGGTCTGCTGCTGGATGGCGTGGGCGAAATCGGAAAGCGTGAAGCGCTTGGCTTCCAGTTCATGCCTGGCGATGCGCCCGGTGAAGGCGACCGGCTGGAAGCTGATGCCGCTGGTGCATTCGATGTACTCCAGGGCGAGGCGGACGATGTCGCCGATCTCGTGATCGTTGAGGCCTTTGACGATGGTGGGGACGAAGACGATCTTGAGGCCGGCCTTCTTGACGTTCTCGATGCACTGGAGTTTCTTGTCCCAGAGGGACTCGCCGCGCGTGCGGCGGTAGACATCGTCGCAGACGCCGTCGAATTGCAGGTAGAGGGTGTGCAGGCCGGCTTCCTTGCACTGCTCGGCGAATGCCAGGTCGGTGAATTTCAGGCCGTTGGTGGCCACCTGGGTGTGGGAGAAACCCATTTCTTTGGCGAGGCGGAGAGCGTCGAGGAAGCGCGGGTAAATGGTGGGCTCGCCGCCGGAGAACTGGACGATGCGGCCGGCGACGGGGCGCTGGTCGCGGAGGGCCTGCAGCATCTTGCGGACGGTCTCGAAATCGGGCTCGTAAAGGTAGCCCGCGGCATTGGCGTTGGCGAAGCAGACCGGGCAGGTGAGATTGCAGCGGTTGGTGAGATCGACGTTGGCCAGACCGGTATGGCTGGTGTGGAGGTTGCAGAGGCCGCAATCGTCCGGGCAGCGGGTGGCATTGGTAACGATGGGGTTTTCGAGGCCCCGGTTGTCGCCGAAGTTCCACTCCTCCATCTTCAGATAGAGCTTCGCGTCCGAATAGACGATATCGCGGAAGTCGCCGTGGTTCTTGCAGTGCTTCTCCATGACGACTTTGCCGCCGTCCTCAAAGATCCTGGCATCAATCAGTTCCGAGCAATCCGGGCAAAGCGACTGGGTCTGCTTGGGGAGTCCCTTCTTAAGGGCCTGGATGGGCGAACCCGTATAGGTAGTTTCGGGTTGAATTACCTGGAATTGTGCCATGATCGGCCATTGTAAGGCAAACGCCGTAGTTTTCCGTACAAAGAGAGGTTAAACGGTCAATCTGCAAGGCTGTACGGCGTCATATCGAGGGCGAACGGGAACGGCCTGCGGGGCACAAAAAGCTTAATGGCCACGGATGAACACGGATGAACACGGATAAGCAAAGACACCGTCTTCCGTTACCGGACGCCAGGGCGGCGATCCCTAATGGCCGCTTCCGGCCATCGGTTTTGTTATTCGTCGCGAAACACGAGCGTCCGCGAGTCGCAAAGGGTCGGGAATGTGCGCGAGATATGGTCGTGCCAGGCCAGGCTTTCTTCATCGGCCAGCGACCACAGCAAACCGAGCAGCGTGCAGCGGCTCAGACACGACGCGCCGAAGCGCATTAAACGCTGCCGGCGGTCCGGCGGGAAACCGTCGAACGTCGTCAGCCTCAGTTGCGCCCATCGCATCCCCGGTGTTTCCGCGCCCGCCCAGGTGAACAGCAGCCCGTACGTGAAGCCAATCAGCAGGAACATCGCGCCGAATATCGTGACGTTGCTCTTGGCGAGTTGGAACTGGCCCCCCAGCATGTAGAACGCGAGCAGGAAGAGTCCACAACCCAACAGCACCATGCTCCAGTCCAGCGCGGATGCCACGGCGCGGTGCAGCGTGGTGGCCACGGGCGCCTCGCAGTAAATTACGGCTTCCACCGTGGTGCCCAACTGGCGCGGTTTGGCTGGAGCCGGCGGCAGGAAATCCAGCATGCCCTGCCCTTCCGGTACCGGCTTGGCGCGTCGCGTGGCGGGTTTCTGCGGGGCCGTCCTGGGGGCTGTTTCGGCGCGAGTCCGCGGTTTGCTTTCCACCGGCGGCGGCATGGCAATCACGTTCGACGGCTGGAACAACGATGCCTGCACCGCCTGCGAGAGGTTGGGCGCCGGCCGGGACGCCTGGTCCGGCGGTACCCGCTCCACCAGTTGCATCCGCGGCACGGGCTGCAATTGGGTTGCCAGAGCGCCATTCACCGCCGGCATCGCGAAGCCGCCGATCAGCGTGTCCTCCGGCTTCCGCCCACACCGCGTACAGCGGTGTTCGCCATCTCCATTCCGCGTACCACAATATCCGCAGGTCATGTTCGCTTCCGTCAGGGCGCCAGGCGAACGGTCTGCAACTTTCGTCTCCTGAAGTGTGTTAGCTTCTTCAGTTGAGGCTCTGCCTGGAACGCTCTCTCATCCTTAGTACCATAAAGCCCCCCCCTTGTCACGAAAAATCTTCGAGTATTAGGTGTCTTTTTTCTCTTACTGTGTTGGTTGGACTGATTTTAGCCGCAAACGCAGCGGCTCAGGTGATTCCCGGGGCTAGCCCGGAAGCCCCGCCCGCGGTGCCGCCCAAATCCCTGGCCATCGGGGATTGGAACATGCGCTGGTGGACGCAGGACATCGCCGGGCACGTCTATAAGCTGCGCGGATCGCCTGGTATCCCTGCCGAAATCGAGAACTCGCAGATGCTCTTCCGCGCCGACGAGATCGATTTCAACCAGGATACCGGCGACGTGCGCGCCAGCGGCCACGTCTTCTTCCACAGTTTCGAACGTAATGAAAAAATGTGGGCCAGCCACCTCACCTACAACACCGACGAGGAGACCGGCAAGTTCTACGACGTGATTGGCGAAACCCGTCCCCACATCGTCGCCAAGCCCGGTATGCTGACCACCAACAATCCCTTCCATTTCGAAGGCGAATGGGCGGAGCGCATCGGCGCCAAATACGTCCTGCATAACGGCTTTATTACCAATTGCAAGATGCCGCGGCCGTGGTGGCGTTTGCGCGGCAAAACCTTCGACATCGTGCCTGGCGAGCGCGCCATCGCCCACAACAGCACGTTTCTGTTGCGCAAGATGCCGCTCTTCTA
>JADGNS010000967.1 GCA_017883355.1 Candidatus Solibacter sp. | reverse complement strand
CGAGAGCGTCACAACCGACGGCGGCGCATTCAACGTCCGCGAAGGCAACCACTCCGTCAACCTCGCGGTGACTTATGGCTTGCGCTCCCGCCTGGAGCCCTTCGTCACTCTCACCGGCGACTACCGGGACCTCGATCTCGCCGCGGGATGGAGCCCATCCGCGTCAGGCACGCGCGCCTGGATCGCGCTAGAGACCTCGTACGGCAACGGCTTCCTCAAAGCTCCCGAGCACCGGCAGCAACACAAACTCAATGGCTATCGCGTCTTCGATTTCGGACGCCACCAGTTAACGTTGTTCGCGATCGGCTACTTCGGGCAGTCCAAGATTCCCGGGCTGGTCCCCCTCGATGCCACAGGGCTCCGCGACACCATCGACCCGCGCCAGCGCGCTCAAACCCACACCGGCGAGTTTGCGGCCAACGACATCTGGCGCATCGGCGAGGGAAGCGAAGTTCACCTTTCTGGTTTCTTCCGCACTTACAATCTGGCGCTCTATTCCAACTTCGGCGATGGCTTGATCCGGCAGAGCGAATTCCGCACCGCGGCCGGCGGGCAAGCCAACTACATCAAGAAATTCTCCGAGCGCCTTTCGGTGATGGCCGGCGTGGATTACTCCCGGGAAGCGCCACGGCGGCTCGATCTGGACCGTTACGCATCCACCGGCCCTGCCGTCTACGGCCCGTTCCAGAAAGTCACGGCCAACGATATCACGCTGAATTTCGTGTCTTCGTATGCGGCGCTGGACGGCCGCGTGGCGCCGTGGCTGCGCTACAACCTCGGCTGGCGGCGGGACCAGATCGGCTTCGATAATTACGACCGGATCGACCCCGCCAATTCCCTGCATCGGTGGAGCGGAGTGAACTCCCCCAAAGCTACCCTCAACCTGATCGCGCCGGGATCTCTCCCGCTGCCCTCGGTATCCTTCAGCGCCGGCCAGGCTTTTATCACCAACGATCCGAGGGTTGGCGCCGGCGGCTTGCGAGGAACCCCGGTGAGCCGCGCGCACGCCTGGCAGATGGTCGTGTCGAAAACCGTCCTGGGCACGGAGTTCCATGTAACTCTCGGCCGAGTAACTCAGGAGCAGTCGCTGGCGAAAATCGACCCTGACACCGGATTGCAGTTCGACGAAGGCCCCGGCCGGAATCGATATATCACCATCGCCGCCCGGCATCGCTTCCGCCTGGGCATGTTGCAGGCGTCCGTTTCCCGGGCGGACGCGCGCAACCTCTCGGACGGCACGCCGATACCAGAGGCGCCGCGCCTGATCTTCGACGTGCTCGGCGTCATCGACCGCCTGCCCTGGCATCTACAGGCTCGCGGCGAGTTCGAAGAAGTGGGACGCAAGCCGCTCGACGGCGGCTTTGTGAGCATTCCGGTGAAGGAACTCCGCGGCGCCGTGGTGCGCCCCTTCCTGAATGGGCGGCTGACCGCCGGCGTGAACTTCCTGCTGGCCCGCGGCTTCACGGGCCAGACCACCGAGACGCTCGCCTTGCCCGGGGAGGGCGATGCGTTCGAGCGCATCGTAGGCGTGCGGCTGAAATCCTACGCGACCCTGTCCTTCACCTATCGTTTCTAACTCAGTGGCATAAGGCTCCGCCTTGTGCATAGGTGGGGCAGGCTTCAGCCTGCCAATCCGAGCGAGAAGCTCGGACGGACTTCTCATGGAACAGCCGGCGCACTCCTGGCCGCCTTGCGCGCCTTCCACCTTAGCCACAGCGCCGACATCGCGATCATCATCAGGGTCACGATGACCGTCGCCAGCGCGCCCTGCGGGATGGAAAGCGCCCGCTTGAGGGGGAGCACCAGCGAGCCGTAAACGATCATGACGTGGACCCAATACACCTGGAGCGAGTTCTTCCCCATGGCCTGCATCCAACTCCAGCCGCTCCCCACGCAGTACTCCGTCCACAGATACGCGCCCGCCATGATCATCATGCAAATCCCCACGCGGATCACGATCAGCGCCGGACTGTCGTTCCAGAAACTCGACTTCGGGTAGACCGAATACGGAATGTTGGAGAAATACTGGCCGATGAAAATCATGCTGAAGCCGAGCAGCATGCTCCACTGCATCAGCCGCTCAAAACGCTCGGCCGCCGCGCGCTTCACCATGGTGCCGAGTGCCATTCCGAACGCGATATAAGCCACATTGGGAAAGAAGGCAAACCTGCCCCGCCCCGCACCGGGCACCAGGTATTCCTGAAGCAGCGCCGGCGTGCCGCTCCACGGCAGATTGGTCATCACGGGCGACAACGCCGCGATGGCCAGTCCCGCGATCACCGCAAAACGCGTGCGCGCGTCCCCGCGGAACACCGCGCCCACCGCCAGTGCCGCCATGCCCACGCCCATGCAGTTGAGAATGTCCACCTTGGTCATTTCCGCGACGCCAGCGTGCGGCACGCTGAACAGCCAGTTGGTGAATCGGAACGTGAACGCGATGGTCAGGATGTAGCCGGCGCGCTTCAGCGAGATCCGCCAGCGGCGCCACGGGCTGGGCTCGCGGCGCTCCAGGCTTTCCATCTGGAAACCCGTGGTCATCCCCGCCATCAGCAGGAACAGCGGCGCCGCCATGCCCCCGATGAACTGCGTGAGCACATACGGCCCTCCCTCGCGCAGATCCAAACGCGTAAACGAATTAAAGGTATGGCACTGGATCATGATGACTACGGCCAGTCCACGCATCCAGTCCAGGAATGGGAATCGTTTCACACGGAAACCCCGGTCGCCCGGCTCGATTCCATAGGATACCGAAAAACCGCGCGCCACCGGCTGATAACATGAGTTCTGTACCGGCAACTCCCCGAATCGTCTTCATGCAAGAATCTTTATCCGCATTCCTGACGCAATTTCCGGTAGTCACCCTCTTCGGCGTGATCGGCATCGGCTACCTGATCGGGCAGATCCGCCTGTTCGGCTTCCGTCTCGGTGTGGCCGGCGTCCTGTTCGCCGGCCTCGCCGCCGGAGCCCTCGGCCCCGATATCGCGCTGCCCTCGATTGTCTCCACCGTCGGCCTGATCCTCTTCATCTCCTCCATCGGCATTCA
>JADGNS010000966.1 GCA_017883355.1 Candidatus Solibacter sp. | reverse complement strand
CGCACGCAAGGGCCGGGAGCGCACATGCCGATCGACCGGTTCCTGCGGTCGCTGGCCGAGGAGTGCGGCAGCCGGGCGATCGGCGTGATCCTCTCCGGCGCCGGCACGGACGGCTCGGCCGGCATACAGGCGATCAAAGCCGCGGGGGGCGTGACGTTTGCGCAGGACCAGTACACCGCGAAGTTCGCCTCCATGCCCCAGGCCGCGGTGGCCACCAACTGCGTGGATTTCGTCCTGCCGCCCGAACGCATTGCGGCGGAACTGGCGCGGATGAGCCGGCACCCGTACGTGGCCGATTCCGCGCCCGCCGAACAGGCGCCGGTGCGCGACGGCGACGAATCGCCGTTCGCCGCCATCCTGGCCGTGGTGCATGGAGCCACGGGCATCGACTTTTCGCTTTACCGCGAGAAGACCATCAAGCGCCGTATTCTGCGGCGGCTGGCGTTACGCAATATCGATAGCCTTGCAGAGTACGCCAGCCGGCTGGATGACGATCCCGACGAGCTGGCCGCCCTGCAGCGCGATCTGCTGATCTCTGTGACCAGTTTTTTCCGCGATCCGGGATCGTTTGACAGCTTGAAGAAGCTGGTCTATCCGCGCATCCTTCAGGGCCGCCCGGCCCACGCGCCGGTCCGCGTCTGGGTGCCGGGGTGCGCCACCGGAGAGGAAGCTTTCTCGATTGCCATCTCGCTATCCGAGTATATGAGGCAGACCGGAGTGTCCTTTCCAATCCAGATTTTCGCTTCGGATATCAGCCAACAGGCCATCGAGAAGGCGCGCGGAGGCAGATACCTCGAAAATATTGCGGCGGACATGTCCGCGGAGCGCCTGAACCGGTATTTCACCAGGATTGAGGGCGGTCACCAGGTCAATAAGGACCTGCGCGAGATTTGCGTCTTCACGCGGCACAATCTGCTCACCGATCCGCCGTTCTCCAAGCTGGACCTGGTGAGTTGCCGCAACGTGCTGATCTATCTGTCAAGCGTCCAGAAGAACATTATCCCGCTGTTCCATTACGCGTTGAAGCCGAACGGGTTCCTCATGTTGGGGGCATCGGAAACGGCGGCGCTCCCCGAACTGTTCTCGTTAGTGGACCGCGAGCACCGGATTTATGCCAGGCGGGAAACCGCGCGCAAGCCGTATCCGTTTCGCAGCGGATCGGGCGTGGCCTTCGGGGGCGGCGCGGGGAAAAAAACCGCCGGGGAGCCGCCGGTGGAATTGTGGAATGCCGTCGACGTGCACCAAGAGATCGATCGCGTTCTGCTCTCCAAGTACAGCCTCGCCGGAGTGGTGGTGGACGAAGAGTTGGAGGTATTGGAAATCCGCGGCAAGGCCGGTGCTTTTCTCTCGCTGCCGGTGGGCAAGGTAAGCTTCAATCTCCTCAAACTGATCCCGGAGACCAGTCTGTTCCTGGAAGTGGAAAAGTTGGTCCACCAGGTGCAGCGCTCTGGCGAGGCTGCGCGGCAGGATCGCATCCCGTTCGAAAGCGACGGGCACTCTGGCGAGGTGAGCGTAGAGGTGGTGCCGCTGCACGCCAGGCAGAAGAACTCGCTGCTGATACTTTTCGAACCCGTGCCCGCCGCCCGCGAGGGTGGACCGCCGGCCACGCCCTCCCCGGCCGGTGGACGGGGCGACTTGAAGGATCGTCAGATCGCCCGCCTGAAACAGGAGGTGGCGGACGCAAAGCAGAGGTTCATGGCGGTCATCGAAGCGAACCAGATCTCGCGGGAAGAAAGCCAGAACAGCACCGAGGAGGCACTCTCCACCAATGAGGAACTGCAAAGCCTGAACGAGGAATTGGAGACCGCAAAGGAAGAACTCCAGTCCACCAACGAGGAACTGATCACCGTCAACGACGAATTGCAGACCAAGAACGCGGCCCTCGCCAAGGCACGCGATTTCGCCATGTCGATTGTCGAGACGGTCCGCCAGCCCCTGCTGGTGCTCGATATGGAACTGCGGATTAAGATGGCGAACCGGGCGTTCTACCGGCTCTTTAAAGTGTCGTCCCTGGAGACGGAAGGCCGGGTGGTTTTTTCGCTCTCCGATGGCCCTTGGGATATTCCGGCACTGCGCGAGGAGCTGGACGTTCTGGTCAATGGCGGCATCTCTTTTCCGGGCTTCGAAATCGAGCGCGATTTTCCCGGCGTGGGGCGCAGATTCCTGGTGCTCGGCGGCGGCCGCATCGAACATCTCAAGATGATCCTGCTGGCGGTGGAGGACGTGAGCGAGCGCAAGCACGCCGCGGAGGCTCTGCTCAGGAGTCAGGAGCATCTCCGCCAGGCCCAGAAGATGGAGGCCATCGGCAGGCTGGCCGGCGGGATCGCTCACGACTTCAACAATCTGCTGACGGCCATCATCGGCTACAGCGCGCTGCTTCTGGACACCCTCGCCGGAAATCACGAAGCCCTCCACCAGGTGCAACAAATCAAGTCCGCCGGCGACCGGGCTGCCTCGCTTACCAAACAGTTGCTGGCCTTCAGCCGGCGCCAGGTGCTGCAACCTTTGGTGCTCGACCTCAACCTCATCGTGGCCGACTTCGACCGCATGTTGCGGCGCCTGGTGGGCGAGCGGATCCAGGTGGCCATCGACTGCGCGCCCGATCTCTGGCAGGTACGGGCCGATCCCGGCGAAATCGGCCGCGCCGTCATGAACCTGGCGTTGAATGCGCGCGACGCCATGCCGGGCAACGGTACGCTGACCATTCAGACCGCCAACCGGACCCTGGAGGAGACCGAAGCACGCGAGCGAAACCTCCCACCCGGCCGCTACGCGGCGCTGGCCGTGCGCGACACCGGCGTGGGCATGGATGTGAAGTTGCAGGAGCACATCTTCGAGCCGTTTTTCACCACCAAGGAAACGGGCAAGGGAACCGGCCTCGGGTTGGCTACGGTCCTGGGCATCGTGGAGCAAAGCGGCGGCGCCATCCAGTGCCAGTCCGAAGTGGGAGCAGGCACGAGTTTCAGTATCCTGCTGCCGGCGGTGGCTGAGGCGGTGCAACCTCGCGGTCCGGTGAAACTCTCCACGGCTCCCGGCGGCACGGAGAGCA
>JADGNS010000085.1 GCA_017883355.1 Candidatus Solibacter sp. | reverse complement strand
GGAGAGTCCCGGCATCGCGGCCACCGCCGCGACAGCGACCATCCCCACCATCAGCGCGTATTCCACCAGATCCTGCCCCTGCGTTTCGTACCATAAACATTTCCAGAAAGATTTCATCGTCAGAACTCCTTTCCCATTTCACGGTAACATCGGAGTTACAAGACTGAAATCGGGCTAAGCACCGATTCGGATCGAGATTGATACAGTGGAACGATACCGGCATACCACTTACTTCCGCCCCAGTAGGGAGGCAAGCCACGATGCTTTGTTCTTTACCGGTGCGCTCTTATAGGATAACTGCCGGCACAGCGCCCGAACGCTCTCGCCGAATCGCGAATCCGGCGGCACCGGTTTGCCGTCGAGCAGCGCCGCCTGGATGGCGGCATAATCGTTGCAGAGAACGGCGAAGGGCTGCATGGCTAAAGCGGTGTTCACTTCCTCGCGCTTGAAGCCGGTCACGGGCGTGTGGCGGTTCAGGATGAGACGGAGTTTCGCATGGTCGCCGGCTCCCGCATCCAGGTAGCGGAGGCTGCGGCGCGTGGCCTGCAAGGCCGCCAGCTCGTTGGTGGTGACCAGCAGGATGACGTCGGCCTGCGCCGTAAAGCCGCAATCCGCCGCCGCGCGCACGTCCGGCAGGTCCAAAACCACCGCCTCGTAGCGTTCGCGCCAGAAGGTGCACAACTCGGCCGCGAACTGGCGGCTCACCTCGGTGCGCGAGGTGGGGTCATCCGGCGCGGCCAGCACGTCCACACCGAAAGCCGGGACGGTGAGCCGCGACCACAGGTCGTCATCCATGCGCGCCCAGTCGCGCAGCACGTCTTCCAGGTGAAACTGGACCTTCAGCTTGAGCATGAAGGCGATACTCGCGGTGAGGTGGTCGCCATCCACCAGCAGAACCTGGCTGGCGCCATCATTATGCAACTGAACAGCCAGGTTGGCGGCAAGCGTGCTGCCCCCGCAACCGGGCTTGCCGGGCACCACGCAGTACACCACGCCCGGAGCGCGGTACACGGCATCGGAACGGGTGCGCGCCAGTCGCGCGAAGACGCTGCCGACGGTCTTGGCGGTGGGGTCGGCCACGAATTCACAGGCCCCCCGGCGGAGGCAGCGCAGGATCAGGTCGGCGTCGTCGCGGGGGTGGAGGGCGACCACGGGTACGGAGGCAGCCAGTTCGGCAATCAGCACTTGCGCCTGCTCGGGGTTGGTGGCGGCGTCCATGAAGCAGACATTACAGCCGTTGCGTTCCGCCAGGGCGGCGATGTCGCCCGGGCGCGGGTACTCGGCCAGGGTGCACGGCTGTTCCACGGCGAGTTCCGTCAGCACGGCCTGCAGGCGCCGGTAGATGTCCGGCTGCGGGCACACAACCAGCGGTCTCCAATTGACGCTGCGGGTTCGGTTGAGTGTCGGCGGCATAGTCTCTGCCCTCTTATCGGCGGGACCGTAGGAAAACTGTACCCCGGGGTCATTCGATCAATTTGTGGCCAAAGGCAAAACCTGGCGCACGTCGGGCGAAGGAGGGCTGCGATTCGGCACGATCCTGGAGCGCGAGATCTGCCAACCGGCCGCACGGGTTCACCAATCCCGGCCCGGGCCGATAAGAGAGTCCGAAGCGAATGGAACCAGGGCGCCCAGCCGGCACGGCAGCGGCGCGATGACCAGACTGGTCGTCCCGCCCGGAGTCCTGTCCCGTGTATGGATGGTGCCCGTGCTCCGGGATCGGTGCCACTTCCATTCGCCATCTCCCTGGCGGAAAACGTGGCTGCGCTCCGGCTGCGGCCAGACCGCGTGGCTCCCCAAACCGCGGGAATCCCAGGGCCGCTAGTGGTACAGCCCAAGCGGGACCGACACGCTTACCGGCACCCCTTGGTAGCTGCCTGCAAAGGACGGCGACAGTAGTATGTACGAGTAACCGGAGACGCGAACTACCAGCCGGTAGTTATCGGTCCCCGCGTCGGGTGTCGTCACACTGACCATGGCGGGAGTCAGTCCGAATGACGTCCTCGCAGCGCCTGGCACGGTCGGCTGCAAATAGAGCACCATATTCCGAATCGCGCTTGTATTCGTCGGATCCGTCACCGCGCCCCAGCGGGCCGCGCCGCGCGCCCGCTCCGCCAGTGCCTGCTGGAGGAATAGCATTTGTCCCATGTCCGCGATACCGATCAGGAGGATAAAGAACATCAAGCCGATCAAGGCAAATTCCACGAGGGCGCTGCCGCGCCGCGCCTTCCGCCTCCGCGAATTACCGACGCGCATTGCTGTGGCTCCAGGCATTGTGAGGTCCTCAGACCGGGGCCCAGACTCCCAGGTACGGGTACGTTGCCTGTGGCTTGCCGGACAGCATCGCAGTGCCGAAAAGCGCGTTGATCCTGTATCCGGCAATCGACACTTTGACTGAGCCGGGCACTCCGTTGGTGAAGGTTACGTCCAATCTGACGTTCCCGGCAGTCAGGCGGCTAACGGCCGGTGTAGTGCCCCCTGACGGGCTCCCGTACAACACCATATTCCGGACGGCTGACGAAAACGCGGTGGATGGCGTGGCCGTGGCGGAATCGTAGGGGACCATCGAAGCATAGCGGGCGCCCTGAGCAACCGCCGTTTGCAGCTTGTTATATTGGACCAACGTATAGCCGAATTCAAACGTTCCCGTGAATACCGCGAGAAGTACGCCCGAACCTATGGCAAACTCTATGATGGCACTGCCGTGGCGGCGCCGCCCGGGACAAAGGCGCCCTGCCCGCGGCCCGGCAGCGTGCGGCCGGATTCCCGTCCTTAGTTCCTTCATCCAGCGCGTCATTCTAATAACCTCACCGAGGAGGCGCCCGTCGAACCGCCGGCCCCCGGACCAAGGCTCCCGATATTGTACGGCCCCGCATAGACCGCGCAGTACGGACTGTTGCCGTTTCCGTTCCGTTTGTAATAATCGCTCGGCGAGCCGTTCGTCAGCAGAAGAAACTGTCCAAAGCCGGTCACCAAGGTGTGCGCCGGGTCTACCGGATTGACGATTGCCACCGGCAGCAACCGTCTGCCGTTGCGCCGGGAACTGGCCAGATAGGAGGCGGCTGTTTCATCGGACGTGTCGGTGTCCTGGCTGGCGCGATCGTCCAGATAGCCGGCCTCGGATTGCTTGTTCCCGGGCGTCAGCAGCGGATCCATGTTGCTGCCCACCGCCAGCGGCGCCAGTTGAATCACATCCATCACCGCGTCGGCAATGTCGCGGTTGCTGTTGCTACCCCAGTATCCGTGGTATTGTGAGCCCCAATTCGCCACCACCGCCACCAGCGATGCGTCCGGATCCCCGGAGCAGGGAGACGAATTGAAACATTTGCTGGGATCGCCCGGGCCGCACCCGTGCCGGTTGGAGTTGTATGTGGGCCAGTGGATGGTGTATGAGTTGCCGACGATGAAGCCAAAATAAGGCCCCGTGGTGTTGGTGCTGACCGCGGTATAGGGAGCCACGCCCCGACTGAGGGAGGCGATGGGCACCTGCCCGGCGACAGCCGTCGACGTCACACTGGAAGTACGATGGCCCGTCAGCACTGGCAGAAAGTATAAGTGCACCGGCACCGTCGCCGTGACCATTGTATAAGCGTACTGGGCAGCGGGATTCGGACTGGCTACCCAGGGGCCTGTCGGAGCTGTCGCGAACCGGACCACCGGACTACTGATGCCGAGGGTGTCGAAGTTCCATTTGTTGGGGGAAGCGGCGGCCGCGTTTCCGGCGCGAGCGATGCCGGCGAGCGTGCCGTCCAGCGCCGCGCTGGCTGCCACAGCCGCGGAGTCGCAGAAGACTTGCGTCTCGTTCTTGGCGATTAACAGCCTGCTGGCGTCTATCGCCATGCCGACGACACTGAAGACGCCCACGGCGGTCAAAGCCATCGACACGAGCACGAAGCCGCGCCGCCGGACGGAGCCGCGGGAACCCGATGTTTTCGATCGCATTGATGTGCTCCGCGACTATATCAGCATAGTTCCGCGGCGGAGAGAGTGAGGCGACCGCCGACATGGACCTGCGCCGGATAACCTAGATAGCCGACTAAGCTCACCTAGACGCCGAATTATGTAAGTGTTCGAGCGTATACTCTTTTCAGCTATGAGAAAGACCAACTTCTTTGCATTATCGGTCCTGGTTTCCCTCGGCCTTTTCGGACAGTCCGGCATTACTGGCAGTTGCCGCATTGGAGGCACTTATCCGAGTTGCGTCGGGGGAGAGGTAGTTTTCACCGGCTCCTCTTATCCCGGACAGGTTCACATCAAGGTGACCAACTCCTCCGGCAAGGTGATCGACGATGGGGACTACACGACGAACGGGGGAGCCCTTTCGTTTACCGAGAACTTGTCCTTCGCCGACACTTACACGGTTTCAGTGGATGGTCGAGTTGCCTTGACGGTCACTACCAACTAGCTTAGCTGCTAGTACCATGACCGCGAGATTAGGTGCCAATGGAAGACCGCTCCCTGACGGTCGCGGCTCCGCTCAGAGCCACGACCGTAAGGGAGTGGTTTCCGGCAAAGGAAAAACAGTACGCGGTCAGAGCACTAGGCCAGGACGGGACTGGGGGCCGCGAACTTCCGGGCAGGCATCGGAAAACTCCCGGAGAGGGACGCCCGGGCCGGATCACGGGCGGGATCGGCGCGCCCTCACCATCCCGCGCCGGGGAGCGATTCAAGTTTCCCGGTGTCCAGCCGATGAGAGAGTCAGCCATGGGTGGACACAAGCGTGCGAAGTCGTCGCGGCGGCGCGGCAGCGTGCTGGTAGAAGGAGCCTTGGCGGTGCTGCCGCTATTGGCCGTGCTGTTTGCGGTGTTGGATTTTTCGATTGCGATCTTCGTCAAGAACACCGTGCAGTTCGCGGTGTGCCAGGGAGTGCGGTATGCCGTTACCAGCCGGACCATGGCTGGGATGGGGCAGGACGCGTCGATCAAGACGGTGGTGCGAGGGTACACCGTGGGCCTTCTCGACTACCTCAGCGCGGATCACGTCGGGATGAACCGCATCGCCATTACGTACTACGATCCGGTGAGCCTGGCCGTGGTCACGGGAGCCAACAGCAACATCGGCGGCAACATCGTAGTCGTGTCGGCCAGCGGGCTGTCCTGGGCGTGGATGGTGCCGCTGTTACGCAGAACGACGCCGCTCACGTTCGCCGTTTCTTCAGCGGACATCATGGAGGCGACACCCCTTGCCGGCGCCCCCACCCGCTAGGATCGCCCGCCAGCGCGGCTCCGCCATGATCGAACTCGCCCTGGCGCTGAGTGTGGTATTCCCGCTGCTGCTGGGCGTGGGGACGGTCGGCGTACAGCTCAGCCGCACACTGCAAGCCACGCAGCTCACCCGGGACGTGGCCCATATGTACGCGTTGGGAGCGGACTTTTCGCTGGCGGGGACGCAGGCGATCGCGCGCACCCTCAGCCGGGACTTCACTCTGTCGGGCACGGGCCACGCGGTGCTCCTGTTTTCGCGCATCGCAAGAGTCCAGCAGACCGACTGCGACGCGGCCGGGCTGCGCACCTGTCCCAATCTCAACCTGCCGGTGTTTACGCAGCGCATCGCCATGGGCAACCCGGCGCTGCGCGCTAGCGCCTTCGGAACCCCGCCGGCGACTTATGTCGGCAGCTCGGGGATCATTGCGCCGGTCGACTACTGCCAACAGACGTCGCTGGTCGCCAGCCGTTTCGACACCGTGCTGGCGCTCGGCGCCGGACAGTCGACGACCATGGTGGAAGGATATTTCGACATGCCCGATATCAACTTTCTCAGGTTCGCCGGTTCCACCGGAGGTTATTATGTCCGTTTTCTGTTCTGATGCGGGCGCGGCGCAGCCCGGAAACCAGCTCCGGCGCCGGGGTTTCGTGCTGCTCACCGCCGCCGGAATGGTGCTATTGGTGCTGCTGCCGGCCATCGGCCTGGCGGTGGATGTGGGCATGATGTACCTGGTGCAATTGCGGCTCTCGGCGGCATCCGACGCGGCGGCGCTGGCCGGTGCGCGGGCGCTCGCCCGCGGCGCCGACGACACGGCGCAACACGCCAACGCGGAAGCCACGGCCAGCACCTACTTCCACGCCAACTTTCCCACCGGGTACTTCGCCACCACCAACCTCCAGGTGACCAACGTAGCGGCCACCGACTCGACGTACATGCGGAGCGTCACGACCAACAGCAGCGTCGAGCTGCCCTTCGTCTTCATGCGCGCCCTGCGCCTGTCCCGCACCACCCTGCGGGCCACGGCCAAATCGACGCGGCGCGATGTCAACATCATGATCGTGATGGACCGCTCGACGTCGCTCACCAATAGCGGTTCCTGCGCACCGCTGAAGGCCGCGGCGGTGAATTTTGTGGAGAAGTTCGCCGAACGCCGCGACAACCTGGGGCTGATCACGTTCGGCACCAGTTCGCAGGTCGACGTCCATCTGACCATGAGTTTCAAGACGCCGGTCGAAAGCAAGCTGAACAGTCTGGTATGCGACGGCGCCACCAACTCCTCCCAGGCCTTGTGGCAGAGTTACCAGGAGTTGGCGGGACTGGCCCAGACGGGCGCGCTCAACGTAATCCTATTCTTCACCGACGGGCGCCCGACGGCCGTCACCGAGAATTTCCCGATCAAGAACAACAGCCCGTGCACCCCCCACGGCAGTGCCGGCCCGAAGCTGGGCGTGCTCACGCCGGGATACAGCAGCGGAGTCCCCACCGAAACCTGGGGCCTCTTCCAGAACACGCCTCCCCAGCCGCTGGGCAGTGACCTGACGCTGATCGCCAGCCGTAGCGGCTGCAGTTTTGCGAGCAACAAGAACCAGGTGGCGTCGGACGTCTCGTACGCGCCCCTGATCGACTATTGGGGAAACTCCCTCAACGCCACGGCCTATCGCTCGGTGACGACCTCCGGGGCCGGGCTCGGCACCTCGGCGCAAAATGTGGAGAACTTTTCAACCAATGCCGCCGACCATGCGGCGCTGCGCATCCGCCGCGGGGATCCGGACGCCCAGCATGCCAACCGCACGCTTTCGGGAGTCATGATCTACAGCATCGGCCTGGGCGCGGTGGACGATACGCTGCTCAAACGCATGGCCAACGATCCGTCGCTCACGCCCAACCCGGTGGCCGCGGGCAATACCGGGCGCTACGTCTATGCGGCCAACGCCACGGACCTCGACCTGGCGTTCACCCGGGTGGCGTCGGAGCTGCTGCGGCTGGCCCGTTGAAGAAACATAAGAAATGAATGGCCCCGGATGAACACGGATAAGCAAAGAATTGTCTTGGCGTCAAACCGCACGCCGGGTTCCGGATGCAGAATCCGCGGAACGAGGCGCCTCTTGCGTGATCGCAAGGCTGAGACCAGCACGTTGGTGTCGATGACGATCCGCCGCATCGCGCCCCATCCTAACCCGCGCACGTCCCGCCCGCCGGTGTCCCGAAGTGGCGGGCGCGTCCCATTATCGGACACTCGGCGCGGTGCTAGTGTAGTAGTAACCGCTTACTGAACAGTCACATAGCAGTTGGCACCGCAAGTGCCACCAGAGTTTGGTTGCGGCACCACTGAGCGACTCATGAAATCTTCCGAAACCCGCATGCCCTGCATCCTGGTGGCCGACGACCAGCCGGATGTCCTCGAAGCGCTCCGCTTCCTCATCAAGGGTGAAGGCTACCAGGCCGTGCTCGTCAATTCGCCCACCGCCGCGCTCGGCCAGGTGGAATCGCGCGATTTCGACGCGGTTCTGATGGACCTCAATTACACCCGCGATACCACCAGCGGCCAGGAAGGGCTCGATCTCCTCAACCGCATTCAGACGCTCGATACCACGCTGCCCGTGATCGTGATGACGGCGTGGGGCAGCGTGGAACTCGCCGTGGAAGCGATGCGCCGCGGCGCCCGCGATTTCATCCAGAAGCCGTGGGACAACGCCCGGCTGTCGGCGATTCTGAAGACCCAGATCGAACTCGGGCGCGCCCTGCGCCGCGGGCAGCGCCTGGAAGACGAGAACCGCGCGCTGCGCGCCGAGCGCTTTCCCCAACTGATCGCCCAATCGGCCGCCATGCGTCCCGTGCTGGACGTGATCTCGCGCGTCGGCCCGTCGGACGCCAACGTCTTCATCACCGGCGAAAATGGCACGGGCAAGGGACTGGTGGCGCAAACCCTGCACTCGGTTTCGCTGCGTTCCACGCGGCCCCTGGTAACCGTGAACACCGGCGGCCTCGCCGAGGGCGTGTTTGAGAGCGAACTCTTCGGCCACGTCAAGGGGGCCTTCACCGACGCCAAGACCGATCGCGTGGGCCGCTTCGAAATGGCCGAGGGCGGCACCCTGTTTCTCGACGAAATCGCCAACATTTCTCAGGGACTGCAATCCAAACTGCTGCGCACCCTGGAGACCGGCGACTTCGAGCGCGTGGGGTCGTCCAAGACGCGCCGCGTCGATGTCCGCGTCTTCTCGGCGACCAATGCCGATATCGCGGCCGAAGTGGCCGAGGGCAAGTTCCGCCAGGATCTGCTGTTCCGCCTCAACACCATCGAACTCCGCCTGCCTCCGCTGCGCGACCGTCGCGAGGACATACCCGTGCTGGCCGCCCATTTCCTGCGGCAGCACGCCGAGCACTACCGCAAGCCCCTCACCGGCTTCGACGAATCTGCCATCAAGGCGCTGCTGGCCCACGGGTGGCCGGGCAACGTGCGCGAACTGGATCACGCCGTGGAGCGGGCCGTCCTCATGGCGCAGGGTGACGAGGTCCGCGCTGTCGATCTGGGGCTGCGTGCCGGGCGCGAGGGCCCGCCGCGCCTGGAGGAAATGAGCCTGGAAGATGTCGAGGCGCTGCTCATCAAAAAGGCCCTGGCGCGATTCAGCGGCAACGTCAGCCACGCCGCCAACGCCCTCGGCTTGAGCCGCAGCGCGCTCTACCGCCGGCTCCAGCGATACGGCCTGTAGGGGCTATGAGCGCCAGCGACAAACCCGCCCTGCTCGGTCATGAAGGCCGCGTCGTCCTGCTGGCCGTGCTCGCCGGGTTGCCCGGTTCCGCCACCGCCATATGGTTGCTGTGGAGCGGCGATTTCTCCAGCAAAGTGCAGTGGACCCTGACGGTCCTCATCGCCGGCGCCTGGCTGGGCTGTGCCCTAGCCGTGCGCGAGCGCGTGGTGTTCCCGCTGCAGACGCTCTCCAACCTCCTGGGCGCCTTGCGCGAGGGCGATTTTTCCGTGCGCGGCCGCTCGCCCCGCCCCGATGACGCCCTCGGCGAAGTCATGCGCGAGGTCAACACCCTCGGCAGCACGCTCCGCGAGCAGCGCCTCGGCGCCATGGAGGCCACCACCCTGCTGCGCACCGTGATGCGCGAAATCGCCGTGGCGATCTTCGCCTTCGATGAACACCAGCGCCTGCGCCTCGTCAATCGCGCCGGCGAGCGCCTGCTGGCCGCCCCCGCCGAGCGCCTGCTCGGTCAGACCGCCGGCGAACTGCAGTTGGAAGTGTGCCTGGACGGTCCCGCCGTGACTACGCTGCAGACCGTGTTTCCCGGCGGCGCCGGCCGCTGGGCCGTTCGCCGCACCCGCGTCCGCGAGCACGGTCTGCCGCTCGAACTGGTGGTGATCTCCGATATGACGCAGGCGTTGAGCGAGCAGGAACTGCAAGCCTGGCAGCGCCTGGTGCGGGTGCTCGGCCACGAGTTGAACAATTCGCTGACGCCCATCAAGTCCATCGCCGGCAGCCTGGAATCCATCGTCATGCGCGAGCCCCTGCCCGACGACTGGCGCGACGATATGCGCCGCGGCCTGGGCGTCATCATGTCGCGCTCCGATAGTCTCAGCCGCTTCATCGGCGCCTATGCCCGGCTGGCCAAACTGCCGCGCCCCCAACTGCAACTGCTCTCCGTGGCGGATTGCGTGGGCCGCGCCGTGAGCTTCGAGACGCGCCTCCCCGTGAACGTGGTGGCCGGGCCGAACGTCACCGTAAAGGGCGACCCGGATCAGCTCGAACAGGTGCTGATCAACCTGCTGCGCAACGC
>JADGNS010000965.1 GCA_017883355.1 Candidatus Solibacter sp. | reverse complement strand
AGCCGGAGGGTTACCTGCACGGCGTGCCGCAATATTACGCGACGGCGATGCCGACGCGCGGCGGGGCCATCTCGCTGATCGTCAAATCGAACGACGGGCGGCCCACCAAAGTCGAGGGCAACGCGCTGCATCCTGACAGCAACGGCTCGACCGACCGTTTTGCGCAGGCCTCGGTGCTGGACGTGTACGACCCGGACCGGGCGATGCACTTCAAGCAGGCGGGCAAGGTGGTAACGCAGCCGGCAGCGCTGGACTTTCTGATCGGACTATCGCGGCAGATGGCGGATAAGAGCGGCGAGGGTCTTTGCTTCCTCCTGGAGCGCAGTTCGTCGCCGTCGCGCGCGCGGGTGCAGAAGCTCGTGGCGGAGCGGTTCCCCAAGGCCAAGTGGTTCATTTATGAGCCGGTGGACTTCGACATCCATCGCGAGGCGGCCACGCTCGTTTTTGGCAAGCCGGTGAAGCCGTACTACCGGCTCGATCAGGCCAAGCGCATTGTGGCGCTGGACTGCGATTTCCTGGGCGCGGAGGAGGACCTGCATCGGCTGATCCGCGACTTCGCGCGCGGGCGCAAGATTGAGTCGCCGGACAAGGCCCGGGGCGAGGACCTCATCAACCGCCTTTACGTGGTGGAGAGCTTGATGACGCTGACCGGCATCAATGCAGACCACCGGCTGCGGGTGCCTCCGAGCGCAGTGCTGCAGATAGCGGCGGCGCTGGCGGCGGAAGTTATCCCGCAAGGCGGCGGCGAGCTGGCGGCCGCGCTGGCGGCGCTGGGCAAGCCCGCGGGCGTGGATGCGAAGTGGATTTCCGAGTGCGCGAAGGACCTGGTGGCGCACGCGGGTAATTGCGTCGTGGTGGCGGGTCAGCGTCAGCCATTGGCGGTGCACGCGCTGGCGCAAGCCATGAATGCCGCGCTGGGCAACTTGGGCAAGACGGTCATGCTCCATGAAGCGCCGGTGTCGCAGGAGGCGACCATCGGCGAGCTGGCGCGGGCCTTGAACAGCGGCGAAGTCGAAACCCTGGTGGTCGTCGGCGGCAACCCGGTCTATAACGCTCCCGCGGAGCTGGACTGGGCCGCGACCCAGCGCAAGGCCAAGCTGGTCGTGCGACTGGGGTCTCATGAGGACGAGACTTATGCGGTGAGCGACTGGAGCATCCCGCGGCTGCATTTTCTGGAGTCGTGGGGCGATGCCCGCACGAGCGACGGCTCGTTGGTGCCGATTCAGCCGTTGGTGGCGCCGCTCTTTGAGGGATTGACTGAGTTGGAACTGCTGGCACGCGTCGCGGGGCTGGAGCCGAACGGCAGCCACGAGATTGCGCGGGAAACGTTCCGCACCCTTACCGGTGGGGGTGACGAAGAGTGGAAGCGGTTCCTGTTTAACGGTTTCCTTGAGGGCTCGGCCGCCAAGCCGGTGGAAGGGACGCTGGCAGGCGCCGCGGTGAACGGCGTGTTGCAGGCCGCCAAACCGGCGGCGCCAACTGACAATCTGGAAGTCGTGTTCCACGCCCACTACTGCGTGGACGACGGTCGCTACAACAACAACGGCTGGCTCCAGGAGTTGCCCGAACCGATTACAAAGACGGCCTGGGAAAACCTTATTCTGCTCAGCCCGAAGACGTTTGAGAAGCTGGGGCTGGTGAACCAAACGGCCGGCGGCGGGACAACGCAGGCCTCGCTGGTGAAGGTGGTTTTGGGCGGGCGAGAGGTGGTCGGCCCGGCGTGGCTGCAGCCCGGCATGGCCGACGGCACGATCGGCCTGGCGCTCGGCTACGGGCGGCTGCGCAGTGGCCGAGTCGGCAGCGGCGCCGGGTATGACGCGTATCGGCTGCGCACGACTGCGGCAGCGCATTTTGCGGCTGGCGCCTCGCTGACACCGCTGGGACAACTGCACCCAGTTGCCACCGTGCAGCATCACTGGTCGATGGAAGGCCGGCCGGCTGTACGCGAGGCGAATCTCGAGCAGTATTACGAGCACCCTGAGTTCGCGAAGGTGATGAATTTGGAGCCGCCGCCGTCCACTCAGCCGCTCTACCCGAATCCCTTCGACCAGGCCAAGAAGCACGGGGTTCACCAATGGGGCATGACCATTGACCTCAATTCCTGTGTCGGCTGTTCGGCTTGTGTGGTGGCCTGCCAGAGCGAGAACAACATCCCCATCGTGGGCAAGGACCAGGTGGGCCGCAGCCGCGAAATGCATTGGCTGCGCATCGACCGCTACTACGCCGGCTCCCCGGAGGACCCGCAAGTGGCGCTCCAGGCCCTCCTGTGCCAGCATTGCGAAGCGGCGCCGTGCGAGAGCGTGTGCCCCGTCAACGCCACATCGCACGACGACGAGGGCCTGAACGTCATGACGTATAACCGCTGCGTCGGCACGCGGTATTGCTCGAACAACTGCCCGTATAAGGTCCGGCGCTTCAACTTCTTCGATTACAACAAGCGCCCGCTCGACATGCTCAAGGGGCCGTTCTACACGACGCCGCTGACGCACAGCACGGAGGGTCAGTGGGACATGCTTCGCTGGCTGAAAAGCCAGGAGTACAGCTCCCGGCCGGCGGAAGAGTGGGAGCTGCTCAAGCTGGCGAAGAATCCAGATGTCACGGTGCGGATGCGCGGCGTCATGGAGAAATGCACGTACTGCACGCAGCGTATCCAGCAGGCCGAAATTGCCGCCAAGGTCAAGGCGCGCGACAGCGGGAACATCGAGGTGCCGGAGGGGACGTTTAAGACCGCCTGCCAGCAAGCCTGCCCGGCGGAGGCGATTGCCTTCGGGAATCTCAATGATCCGAATAGCAAGGTCTCGCGGCTTAAGACCCAGCAGCGTAACTACAGCCTGCTGGATTTCCTGGGGACGAAGCCGCGCACTACTTACCTTGCCCGGGTCCGCAATCCCAACCCGCTGATGCCGGATTACCAGCCGTTGCCAGCCACCTGGCAGGAATACTCGAAACAGCACGGCGATCCGCGGGAACGATTGGAGGGAGAGAGCAAGCACGGAGAGGGGACGCCGGCGGAAGGGGGAGTGAAATGAACCGGACCTCGAACCCCTGCAGTTACCGGAG
>JADGNS010000964.1 GCA_017883355.1 Candidatus Solibacter sp. | reverse complement strand
CGGTCGCGGCTCCGTTTGCGCCTTGGCGCTTTTGATGGCGGGGTGCGGCTATGTGGGCGATCCTCTGCCGCCGCTGGCCAACCTTCCTCCGCCCGTGAGCGATCTGGCGGCACTTCAGCGCGGCGGCCGCATCATCGTCCAGTTCACGGTTCCTACCAAGACCACCGAGGGCCACCCCATTCCTCCGCCCCTGCGGCTGGATCTGCGCGCCGGCACGGCGGATCGGTTCGACGAGAACCAATGGGCCGCCGGCGCCCGGCAGATCCCGCCGGGCGCGATGGCGAACGATTGTGCCACAAAGACAGGCCAGGAGGCCTGTCCCACGGCGCGCTACGAGATCCCGGCCACCGATTGGACCGGCAAGGAAGTGATCCTCGGAGTGCGCACGGTCGCCGGCAACGGCAAGCATTCCCTCTGGTCGAATTTTGCGATCGTGCCGGTGGTGGCGGCGCCGGAGAAGCCGGCCGGTATCGCTCCCGCCACTACCCAGCAGGGCGTACGCCTCACCTGGCAGGCGCGCGGCACAGACTTCCGCGTCTTCCGCAAGACCGGCGATGGCGCCTATGCGCCGGTAGCCGACGTACACACGCCCGAGTGGACCGACACGGCTGCCGAGTTCGGCAAACGCTACACCTACGTGGTCCAGACAATCGTCAAGCTGGACAATCGCAAGGAGGCGGAAAGCGAATTGTCCGACGAAGCTTCCATCGTTCCGCGCGACATTTTCCCGCCCGCCGCTCCTCAGGCAGTGCAGGCTTCCAGCGCCCCCAATTCGATCGAGCTCAACTGGGAGCGCAATACCGAAGAGGACCTCGCCGGCTACCGGGTATATCGCGGCGAAGGCAACGCGGCGCTGGAGAAAATCGCCGACGTCTCGGTGGTGCCCAGCTATTCGGACCGCAAGGTGGACCACGGCAAGACCTATCGCTATGCGATCGCCGCCGTCGACCAGGCCGGGAACGAGAGTCCCCGCTCCGCGCCGATAGAAGTAGCCATGCCATAGACTTAACCAAATACACCGCTGCTTAGTGGTGGTCTTAAGTCATACTATTAATTGAAGTTAATTTGATTACTCGGCACCTTCTGGTGTACACTGTTCCTTATGATTATTTCCATGCGGCCCCATGCCACCCGCGAAGAAATCGACCACGTTTGCGAGCGCATCGCGGAGTTTGGCTACAAGGTGCATTCCATCGAGGGCGAAGAGCGGGTAGTGATCGGCGTGGTGGGAATCGGCGACGTGACCATCTGCCTGGAATCGCTCGAAGCCACCCCCGGAGTGGAGCGTGCCATGCGCATCTCCGCGCCGTACAAGTTCGTCAGCAAGGAGTTCCGCAAGGGCCGGTCGGTCATCAAAATCAACGGCTGTGAAATCGGCGGGGACGAGTTCGTGATGATGGCCGGCCCGTGCTCGGTGGAGAGCGAAAAGCAGATCATGGACACGGCCGAGGGTGTGGCGGCGGCCGGCGCCCGGATCCTGCGCGGCGGCGCCTTCAAGCCGCGCACGTCGCCCTACGACTTCCAAGGCATGGAACTCGAGGGGCTGAAACTGCTTCGCAAAGCCAAGGAGCGCACCGGCCTCGGCATCATCACCGAGATCATGAGCGATCGCGACGTGGAAATGGTGGCCGAATACACCGATTGCATGCAGGTGGGCGCGCGCAATATGCAGAATTTCGCGCTGCTGAAATCGCTCGGCGGCTGCGGCCGGCCGGTGTTGCTGAAGCGCGGCATGAGCTCCACCATCAAAGAACTGCTCATGTCGGCCGAGTACATCGTGGCCCACGGCAACCCCAACGTGATTCTGTGCGAGCGCGGCATACGGACCTTCGAGACCGCTACCCGCAATACCTGCGATATCGCGGCCGTACCGGTGTTGAATGAGCTTACGCACCTGCCCGTGGTTCTCGACCCGAGCCACGCCACCGGCAAGCGCAGCCTGATTCCCGCTCTCTCCCGCGCCGGTGTGGCGATCGGCGCCGACGGCCTGATCGTGGAAGTCCACCCGTGTCCCGAGAAGGCCGTCAGCGACGGAGCGCAGTCCCTCACCCTGGCCGATTTCGCACGGATGATGGGCGAGCTGAAGCCGTATATTCAGTTGTGGAACCTGGCGCGCGCCAGAGAACTCGCGGCTGTGTGATACTCGATTCGTGAACCCTAAAACCCGCGCCTGGCTGCTGATCCTGCTGATTTTTGCACTTTGCGGTCTGACTCTTTGGGGCGTGATCTGGTATCGTTCGCGTGCGCTCTCTCCCGCCGCCATGCTCAAACGTCTGCCGGCCGATGACGCCGTAGTGGTCTACGTCGATTTCGTCCGCTTGCGCGCCGGCGACATTCTGCCATTGCTCGACGGCTCCAAGGTGGGCGAGGACCCTGAATACCAGAGCTTCGTGCGCAAGACCGATTTCGATTACAAACAGGATTTGGACGCCGCCATGATCGCCTTCGCGCCCAAAGGCAAGTACATGCTGCTCAAAGGCCGGTTCGATTGGAAGAGCATCAAGAGCTACGTTCAGGGCACCGACGGCAGGTGCAATAATTCCTTCTGCAAGGTGCCGGGCAGTGCGCCCGAAAAGCGGATTTCCTTCTTCCCGATGCAATACAACCTCATGGCGATGGCGGTGAGCGACGACGATGTGGCGGCCTTACGTATGAATGAAGTGGACGCGCGTCCCGACGCGGAAATCCCCAACGCGCCCATCTGGCTCTCAATTCCCCCCTCGGTCGTGAAATCCGGACAGAGTATGCCGCCCGGTACACAGATGTTCGCGCGCAGCCTGGAGCGCGCCCAGGCGGTTACTTTGGCGTTGGTCCCGGAAGGCGATCACTTCGCCGCCAAACTGAATGTACGGTGCGCTAGCGAGGCCGACGCAACCGCCCTGGCGGCGGAGTTGAACAAAACGACCGGACTGCTCCGCGAGATGATCGAGCGGGAACACCAGAAGCCGAACCCGGCCGACTTGAGCGGTTTCCTGACTTCCGGCGCCTTTCGTACCGAAGGAACGCGGGTGTCGGGCTATTGGCGAATCACCCGAGCCTTGATCGCGAATCTGTTGGGCG
>JADGNS010000963.1 GCA_017883355.1 Candidatus Solibacter sp. | reverse complement strand
GGTTCGCCGGCGGTTCTGACCAAAGTCAGCACGGCTTGGCGGCTCCAATCGTTGCCCAGGGGCGCGACGGCGCGGCGCCACCAGTCGGTCAGCGGCATGGCCACTCGCATGAGTTCCCAGAAGGAAAAATTCGCCAGCACGACCGATTCGTTGAAGAGAATCCGGGGAGGTTTCTCTCCCGCCAGCACGAGCTTACAAATCATCCCGCCCAGATCCACCTTCTGCTCCTGTGCGAGCCGTTGCCTCAGTGCTTGTGCGACCGTGGCCGCGTCGGTGCGGCTGTGCGGCGTGAGCAAGAGTTCAAAACGCTTGCCGGGCTTGGTGCCGTACTTTATCCAGACGTCGGGCAGGACCGGGAAGTCCTGCGTAAAACGCCTCTGCTGGTCCGGATGCCCGTAGAAGATATCTTCGATGTCCGCGCGTTCCATATTGATGTGCCGCCATCATACCGCACCTATAATAGGGGGGCATGGCGGAAATCAGGAGAGTGCTGGTGCTGGGCGCCAAGGGTACGCTGGGCGGACAGCTCATGCGGCTGTATCCCGAGGCGACGGCCTGGGACCGCGAAGATGTGGACGTGCTGGACTCTTCCGCGCTAGAGGCGCGGCTGGACGACCTGCCGAGCTTGCCTCTCGCGGTGGTGAATTGCGTGGCGTTCAACGACGTGGACGGTGCGGAAGACCGCCCCGGGCAGGCCTTTGCGCTCAACGCCGAATTCCCCGGCCGGCTGGCGCAATGGACGAAGGAGAAGGGCGTTCCGCTGGTTCACTACAGCACGAACTACGTGTTCGACGGAGCCCGCGGGGAATATCGCGAGAGTGACGCGCCGGCGCCGCTATCCGCATACGGGCGTTCGAAGTGGCGCGGAGAGCAACTGGTGGCGCAGCACGGCGGCCAGTGGTACGTAGTGCGCACCGCGGTGATCTTCGGGCCCAAAGGCGAGAGCGAGCTGTCGAAGAAGAGCTTCGTCGATATCATGCTGGAGCTGGCGGCGAAGCGGGACACCATCGAGGCGGTGGCGGACGAGGTCAATAGCGTGACCTATGCGGCGGACCTGGCGGCGGGCACGCGCGCCCTGCTGGAGGCAGCGCCGCCCTCGGGCACTTATCATGTGACTAACCACGGCAGCGCCAGTTGGTTCGATTTCGCGCGGGAGATCTATCGCATCACGGGGAAGAGCACCACGGTGCTGCCGGTGCCCTCGACCCGCTTTCCGCGCAAGGCGAAGCGCCCGGCACGCGCGATCCTGCTGAATACCCAATTGCCGCCGCTGCGCCCCTGGCAGGAGGCGCTGGCGGACTTCCTCGGGTCATGACGCAGCGCCCCACGTCTTCCCTCAACCGGCCGAATCGGATACACTCGTGAATTCCACGATCGGGAAGTTCTGGAGGATTTTCATAATGTCCGTTTCGCGCGTATGGATTCGTCGGTTGACCTTCCTCAGTTTGGGGTTGTCGCCGCTGGCGATGGCCCAATCGCTCGCCCCCAAGTTGTATTCCGAGATGCGCTGGCGCGCGATTGGACCCACCCGCGCCGGACGCGCGCGCCCGGTGGCGGGAGCGCCCAGCCAGCCCAACGTGGCTTATATCGGATTCGACAACGGCGGCGTGTGGCGCTCCACCGACTATGGCTCCACCTGGACGCCGATCTTCGATAACGAGTCGACCGGCTCGATCGGCGCCATCGCGGTGGCGCCGTCGGATCCCAACACCATCTACGTCGGCACGGGCGCGGGGATCATCCGGCCCGATCTGGCCACCGGCGACGGCATGTACAAATCCACCGACGGCGGCAAGACGTGGACGCATCTGGGTCTGCGCGATTCGCAGATGATCGCCAACATCGATGTCGACCCCGGGAATCCGAACCGGCTGTTTGTCGCCGCCCTGGGACATCCCTACGGCCCCAATGCCGAGCGCGGCATCTTCCGCTCCACCAACGGCGGCGCCTCCTTCGATAAAGTGCTGTTCAAGGACGAATACACCAGCGGCAACGACGTGCGCATCGATCCCAAGGATCCCAGCATTGTCTATGCCACCCTGTGGCAGCAGCAACAAGGATTCATGGAGAACGGGGCGTTTGCCGGCGCCAGCGGCGGCATCTTCAAATCCACCGACGGCGGCACCAACTGGAGGCCGCTGACGGCCGGTCTGCCGACGGTCACGCAGGCGAACCTGACGATTTCGCTCAGCAACCCGAAGGTGGTCTACGCCATGGTGGCTGCGGCGGCGGCCCCGGCGGCGGGTGGCGCCAATCCCGCTCCGGCGGCGGGCGGACGCGGCGGGCGCGGCGGCGGAGGCGGCAGCGTCGGACTATACAAGACGACCGACGGTGGCGAGAATTGGGCACTGGCGGCGCGCGGACGTTCGCCCGATCCGCGGCCGCTGGCCCGCATCGGCGGCGGCGACCTGCCCACCATCACCGTGGATCCCAAGAACGAGAACGTGGTCTATAGCTGCTCGGTGGTGTTGTGGCGCACCGAGGACGGCGGCCTCACGTGGTCGGCGGTGCGCGGCGCGCCCGGCGGCGACGACTACCAGAAGGCCTGGATCAATCCCAACGACACGAATATCCTGCTGGTGGTGAGCGACCAGGGCGCCGTGATCTCGGCCAATCGCGGCGAGTCGTGGAGCAACTGGTATACCCAGCCGACCGCCGCCATGTATCACGTGACCGCCGACAACGCCTTCCCGTACCGCCTCTGCGGCGGCCAGCAGGACTCCGGGTCGGCGTGCGTGAATAGCCGCAGCAACGACGGCGAGATCACGTTCCACGATTGGCATCCGGTGGGAATCGAAGAGTACGGCATGGCCGCTCCCGACCCCAAGAATCCGGATTTGGTCTATGGCGGGAAAGTCACTATCTATGACCGCCGCACCGGGCAGAAGGCCAACATCACGCCGGGCGGCGGAGGACGCGGCGGGCGCGGCGCTGCCGCGGCCGCAACCGCCGGACGGGGTGCCGCTGTGCCGGCGGCCGAACCGCCTCCGCGCACCGTGCGCACCCAGCCCATCATCTGGTCGCCCAAGGATCCCAACGTGCTCTTCTTTGCGACCCAGCGCGTGTGGAAGACC
>JADGNS010000962.1 GCA_017883355.1 Candidatus Solibacter sp. | reverse complement strand
AGTGTACCCCGTGAACGCCATTCGAAGATCGGTGGATGCCGACGCGATTCATCGGAAAAAGGCTTGAGCCTGAGCGTATGTTGTACGCAAGGCAGGGATACTCTTTGTGGGGCAGCTTGGTAAGCTGCGGCCGATTGTCAATCGGCCCGCTGCTGGGTTCGCGGCCGGTCGACGGCGGTAACCAACCGCCGCGCAGGATGCCATCCTGCCCCACATCACGCCGGCGATTCTACATTTGTGTCGCGCACCCAGTGTTCCCCAACGGCGGAAAGATGAAGCGGAGGGCTTGCGGGAGCACTTCGATTTCGAGCGGCAGCGTTCCCACCGGTTCGCCGTCGAGTTCCAAAGGCACCTCGGTTTCCGCTTCCGCGCGCATGCGCGCCGCGCGCCAGTGACGGACCTTGGGGTGTGAGTAGAGCGCTCCCGAATAAAGGATCGGTAGGTTCGCCACCACCTCGGCCAGGCTGACGCGCTCCACTACGGTGATGTCGGCGAGGCCGTCGTCGATCTCGGCTTCGGGCGCAATCCGGATGCCGCCGCCCTGGTATTGGCCGTTGGCCACCGCCGCCGTAGTGATGTCGAAGGCAACGGACAAGGAATCGTCGAGGCACAACGTCACCTGGAAGGAGCGGCCGGATGCCAGGGGCGGAATGGCCGCGGCAAGGTAGCGGGCGCTGCCCGGCACCGCGCGGCACCAACCCCGCACTCCAAGTGCGGCCAGGGCGCCGAGGCCGAAGCTGGCGGCGTTGACGAAGCAGCGCTCGGCCGGAGCGCCGCCGGGCCCGCGGAACCGCGCGCGAAATACGTCGATGCGGCGGGAATCGCCCGCGGCGAGGGCGTTCACCGCCGGCGCCAGCCCTGCCACTCCGAGCGTGCGGGCAAAGTCGCCGCCGCTCGCCAGGGGCAGCACGCCGACCCGCGCATCGGATGAGCCCATCAGGATCCCGTTCACTACCTCGTTCAGAGTCCCGTCGCCTCCGGCGACGATCAGCAGGCCGCATCCGGCGTCCGCCAACTCGCGTGCGAGAGCTGTGGCGTGGCCCGGACCTTCAGTGAAGCGGACGTTCACGGGGCCGAGCCGCTCCTCGAGCATGCGGGCCGCGCGAGGCCAGCGGCGGCGCGCAGTGCCGGAACCGGCACGGGGATTGACGATGACGGCAGTCACACCACGATATCCACGCCGATGGCGTCGTGATCGGACATCGGCGCGGCCCGACCCTCACGGAGGTCGTGGATCACGACCGGGTTTTCCACCCGCAGGCCGCGCGTGGCGAACCAGTCCAGTTTCATGGGGCACCGCCCTTCGTGGCTGCGCAGGGCCCAACGGATGAAGGCGAAGCACCACTCCGGCACCCACTCGCGCAGGCTTCCGGTCGCACGCGGATCGCTGACGTCGTAGCAGATGGTGTGTTCGCCCATGCGGTTCGAACGTTGGTACTCGAATCCGCGGTCACCCAGCAATTGAAACAGCCCGCGCTCGAAGCGGCGCTCGGGGTGAAGGTAGTGGTTGCGGATGACGTGGTCTACGCCCATCATGACGCGCAACCAGAAGCCCAGAATGGCGCGGAAGGCGTGCGACGAATCGTAGGTGCTGGTGTTCCAGTCGCCGCCCAGGATCACGGGCAGGCCGGAGGGCAACTCGTCGAGAACGCTGCGCATCTGTTCGCGGCGATGTCTTTGGGTGGACTGGGCGTCGAGGTGGACGGAAACGGCGTGGAGCGAGAGATTCGGGAAGTCGATGCGTGCGGCGACGGCAGCCTGGCGGCCCAGACGCTTCTCGCGATGAGCCATCTTGTCTACCCCGTTGTCGAGCGGGATCAGACGGATGTCGCGTATCGGATAGCGGCTCAGGATTGCGTTGCCGTGAAGTCCTAACACGTTATCGCCCTCCACCTGGCGCTCCACGCCGGAGCCCTTTCCCAACGCGATGTAGCAGGGCGCGAAAACCTGGGCCATCCCCAGTTCTCGCGCCAGCACCTCCGCCACCATGCGATTGCCGGAACGCGCCATTCCGGCATCGGCTTCGGTGAGGAGCAACACGTCGCAGGTCTTCAGGTAGGGGTGCGTGCGGAAGGCTTCCAGTTGCGCCTCCAACTGCGTGCCGCGCTCGATGTTCCAGGCGAGAACGCGGTAGCACGGGCGCGCCGGGGCTTCCTCGGGGCGGAAATCGGCGATATGCGGCGTGGCGAGACAGCGTGCCACCAGCGGCGCGATGGCCCGGTAAGCCGGGTGGACCTCCATTTCGGCGGTCGAACGGCACTGCGCCAGGGCTTCCAGCCGGGGCGGGATCTCGCGCGTGAGGGCAGCGTAGAGTTGCTCCTGATAAACTGACCTCGTCATGACACGCCGCAAGCTGCTTCAAACCGCCATGCCCGGCACTCCCGCGTCTCTTTGGGCCGATACGCCCCAGGCCGCCCGCCCGCGCTACTCAACGTTCCATCCGTCCACTTTGATCTGCGATTTCGCGCCGCCCAGCAGTTTCTTCTGGTAGGTAGCACTGACTTCGCGCTTCTCGCCCGGCAGCAGCTCGAAGTAGTTGTCTTCCCAGTAGACCGGTTGGATATCCGCGCCGGCCGGTCCTTTGCGTACGGTCAGATGGACCATGAAGGCCAGGTGGGAGCCTGAGTTCTCCACGGTCACGCGATCGGTCGCCTCCGTGCCCTTCTGCTCCGTTCGCGAGGCGACTTTCAGCTTGACCGGCGGCAACTGCTCCAGGGCGGTCAGGTCGGCATAAGTCTTGATCGGCGTGTAGCGCCCGTTCCCGGCGGCCCAGTCGGACACATCCGGCTGCGTCGAGAGCCAGTAGAAATTCGAACTGACTAACTTACCCGCGGCATCCTGAAGAGTTAACTTGACGAAATAGGTCTTAGTGAGTCCTTCGATTTGCGGTAGCTCGAAGACCTTGGCGGCACTGTCTTCGGCGATATCGACCGGCGCGGTCTTGGAGAACTTCTCCGCCAGATCCATGTTGTAAACCTTCGCCGTGACGTTATGGCCGGGGAAAGCTCGATAATAGGAGTTGACTACCACAATCGACTGATCGTCGTAAGAGTACTGGACGTGCAGAAGCTCGTT
>JADGNS010000084.1 GCA_017883355.1 Candidatus Solibacter sp. | reverse complement strand
GATGAAGGTGATGGGAAGACCGGTCTGGACGATTACCTGGTCGCCCACGGCGCAGGGGAATTGCTTCCTCTGGTGAAGTCCGAGCCGCCGGCAATGGTCGGTCCGCTTGCGGCCAAGGGCTGGCCTTGGTGACAGCTGCACAAATAAATCAACACCTTCAATGAACTCGCGGGCATGTCTTTCAGGACGTCTAGCACTGAGGCGGGGAGCATGATGCAACGAGGTTCATGATGCAATTCCTTGCGCACTGAAATTAACTCCAAACGGGCTCACGGGCGGCGGCTTACCTGGAGGTCGTAGATGAAAACCTTCATGGAAGGGGGCACTGGAGACGCAGGCGTGTCTGGTCAGAAACGCATCTGGTCTCACAAGAGCCCTTTTCTGTAGCACCCAGAACTGGTTGAACAAGGGGACCGTCAGGTAGCATTAATAACATTTTATCATCACGCCTCTCACCGACCGCGGGACGCTGTGGGGTGTGCGACATGGAAGTGACGATTTGCGAGTTTTCTTTTTTTGTGGCATGAAACCTAGCGTAGTAGTACGCTAGGTTGAAGGAGGCTGTACATGCCAGACTCGCTGGTTGACCTGGAAGCCCGTCGCAACGCCGTGCAGTCGCAGATCTCTCAGCTGGGTGACATGCGCTCTGGCTCCATTACGGGAACAGGTGGGCGTTGTGGAAATCCAAATTGTCATTGCCATCGGGCCGGGGATACCGGCCACGGCCCCTACTATCGACTGACGCGCAAGGTGAATGGCAAAACCGTCACCGAAACATTTTCCTCTGCGGCCAGCTTGACGAAAGCGCAGCGCGAGGTCGCCGAGTGCCAGCGCTTCCGCGAATTGGGGGATCAACTGTTGGATGTCAATGAACAGATCTGCGAGTTGCGGCCAGTGGAGGAGATCTCGCCAACAGCCCAGGAAAAAAAACGGCCGAAGCGATCCAAAAGGAAGTCGCGCGCGAAGTAGACCAGTTGTTACGCGTCCTCTTCAGTGGCCTCCGCAAGACTGGGCGTTCGGAGATGGAAGCCATGGAGATGGCAGTACGCTCGGCCATGCATCTGGCCGGAGCAGCCGTTCTGACCAAACTGCTGCAACTCCCAGCCCCGGCTGCCGACCACCGGAACATTCCCTGTGCTTGTGGCCACCAGGCCCGCTATCGGGAGTTGCGCTCCAAACCGATCCTGACCGCCGTGGGCAACGTGGAAATATCGCGTCCCTACTACTTGTGCCCGCACTGCCATAACGGCCAATTCCCCGCGGATATCGAACTGGACATCGAGAACACGGCGTTCTCTCCTGGAGTGCGCCGCATGCAGGCGCTGGTGGGCCAGGATGCCCCCTTCGATCACGGGCGCCAGCAGATCAAACTACTCGCCGATCTGGAGTTGACGACCAAGAGTGTGGAGCGCACGGCGGAGGTGATAGGCGAAGCTATCGCCGTCGGCGAGCGACAAGAGATCCAGCGGGCCAAGCAGTTGGATCTGCCGATGGTGGTGGGCAACCCGGTGCCGGTTGTGTATGTGCAAATCGACGCCACGGGGGTGCCCGTGGTGAAGAAAGAAACGGTGGGCCGTCAGGGTAAGGACGGCCATCCGGCCCGCCACCGTGACGCCAAGTTGGGTTGTGTGTTCACACAAACGACCTGGGATAAGGAAGGCTACGCCATCCGCGACCCCGATACGACCACCTACGTCTGCGCGATTGAAATCGCCGAGGAGTTCGGCAAGCGGATCTATCTGGAAGCGTGGCAGCGCGGATGGAGCCGCGCTGCCATTAAGGTCGTGATCGGCGACGGAGCCGAATGGATCTGGAACATCGCCGATCTCCATTTCCCGGGGGCCATTCAGATTGTCGATCTCTATCATGCTCGCCAACACCTGTGGGACTTGGCACGCAAACTGTACCTCCAGGAGGCCGAACAGAGACGCTGGATGATGATCCACCAGGACATGCTGGATAAAGGCGATATCGAAAACCTGGTACCCGCCATCCGCTCTATCGATTCATCCAATCCGGAGTTGGCCGAAACTATCCGCAATACGGCCAACTACTTTGAAACCCATGCCGAGCGTATGCGCTACCCCGAATTTCGCCGTCAACACCTGTTTGTCGGCTCCGGTGTCATCGAAGCCGGCTGCAAAACCGTCATCGGTTCCCGCTGCAAGCAGTCTGGCATGTTCTGGACCGTGCGTGCGGCCAACGCCATCCTGGCGCTGCGATGCTGTCACATCAATGGCCGATTTGAGGACTATTGGGAGGCCCGCCGGGCTTGACCTCCACTTCTATGTCGCGCACCCAACCGCAGCGAAGTGCCGGAAGCACCGGGAAAGAGGGTACGAATCGGGGCGGAGTTGCTCGCCAGATGGGCCCCGCTTGGGCGACGAGTTAAGATGGGCGCATGGCACCAGCTTCCTGGCGCAAGTTTGCGTTCGCTCTGCTAACACTGGCCTATTTTCTCTACTTCAACTGGAGCGGCTTGTGGGTGCGATTCGCGTCCGACGACATGATGAACATGTCGATCTATTGGAGGCTGGCGCCGGTCCGGGTGTTGCTCAGCCGGTTCGTGCCCTGGAGCGGCGCATACCGGCCGATGGCGGGTCTCTTCTACCTGCCGCTTTTCAAGGGTTTCGGATTGAACCCGATTCCCTACCACGCGGTGATGCTGGCGATCCTGCTGGGCAACCTGTACCTGATGTACCGCTTTGCGCGGCGCGTGGGGTGCGGTGAGTTGCAGGCCGCGCTCGCCACCCTGGTCCTGGCCTATCACGGCGGGATGAGCATGCTGTACTACAACACAGCCTTTATCTACGACGTGCTCTGCTTCCCGTTCTACCTGGGTGCATTCCTGTGCTATGCGCGGGTTCGCGCCCAGGGCCGCCTGTTGCGCGGCGGCGAAACGGCGTTGGTGATGGGCTTGTACCTGTGCGCCCTCAATTCGAAGGAGATGGCGCTTACGCTGCCCATCGTGCTGCTGGCGTACGAGTGGTTCTATCACCGTCCCCCGGTCTGGAACCTGAGGGAGATTGCCACGTGGCTGCGCGGCCCGGGGCGCGTGATGCTGTACTGTGTGGCGTTGAACCTGGTCTACCTTTATGGCAAGGGATCCGGACCGAACGCCATGATGAAATCGTCCGCCTACCGTCCGGAGCTGTCGCTGCAGCGCGTGTTTGCGTTTGAGACGACGGCTATGGGCGATCTGTTCATGCTGTGGGAAACCTTCACGTGGCGCGGGGTGTTGGCGGTGTGGGTTTTGCTGGCGTACCTGGCGTGGCGGCGCCCGCGTCCCATGTTGCGCTTCTGTTGGGTCTGGCTGATGCTGACGCCGCTGCCGCTGGCGGTGCTCGAAGGGCGCGGCGCAGCCTGCCTCTACATCCCCCTCGCCGGGTGGGCGGTGTTCGCCGCGGTGGTTCTGACGGACGTTGCCGGCGCGGCAGCGCGGTTTCTGGCGGATGAGCCCCTCTTCCGCCGCGTGGGATATACGGGGCTCTTCGCCGCCATCCTCTGCGCGAGCTTCTTCTTCTGGGCGAAGCAGAACGATTCCCTGAGACGCCAGTTCGTCAGTGTTGCCATGGCGGATCTCGGCCGCCAGACCGCGGATACGATCCAGCAACTGCGGGTGCTGAACCCACGCGTGAAAGCGCACTCCGATGTGGCATTTCTGAACGACCCCTTCGACGGGTGGGACATGCTGTTCATCGCCGAACTGTGGTTCCGGGACCGGAGCCTGCGGTTTCATCTGCAACGCAAGGTGCCGCTGTCAGCGGAAGAACTGTCGAGGATGACGGTCTTCGACTTTCAGAATGGGCGGCTGGTACAGGTGAGCGTGCCAGCTCCCTAAGGCGCCGGGTTGACAGACGAAAGCGTCTGTCCCACCAGGTGGCGGATCACCGCGTCCGTGAATTCGGATGTCGAAGACTTGCCGCCCACATCGCCGGTGAGGTGATCGCGTTCGGCATACGTCCGGTAAATCGCGTTGTGCAGACGGGTGGAGGCCTCGCGCTCGCCGATGTGCGCCAGCATCAGGACCGCGGATTGCATCAGGGCGGTGGGGTTGGCGAGGCCCTTGCCCGCGATATCGGGCGCGGTGCCGTGGACGGCTTCGAAGATGGCGTGGTTGTCGCCGATATTGGCGCCCGGCACGATGCCGAGTCCGCCCACCAGGCCGGCGGCCAGATCGCTGATGATATCGCCGTAGAGATTCGGCAGCACCAGCACGTCGAACGTCTCGGGGCGCATCACCAGTTGCATGCAGGCGTTATCCACGATGAGCTCGCTGTAGGCGATCTCGGGGAAGTGCGAGGCCACCTCCCGGCAGCACTTGAGGAACAGGCCGTCGCTCAACTTCATGATGTTGGCCTTGTGGATGGCCACCACCTTCTTGCGGCTCTCGCGGCGCGACCATTCGAAGGCCGAACGCGCGATCTTGGTGGAGGCCTTCTGCGTGATGATCTTCAGGCTCTCCACCACGCCGGGCACCACTTCGTGTTCCAGGCCGGAGTAGAGATCCTCGGTGTTCTCGCGGAAGATCGCCAGGTCGAGCGCCAGATCCTGATAGCGCGTCTTGAGCCCGGGCAGCATGCGTACCGGGCGAAAGTTCGTGTAGAGGCCGAGCTTCTTGCGGAGCACCACGTTGATGCTCTGGTGTCCGCCGCCGATGGGTGTGGCGGTGGGTCCTTTGAGGCCGACACGCGTCATTTCGAGCGATGCGAAGACGTCGTCGGGAATTAGCTGACCCTGTTCAGTGAGCGCGTGGAGGCCGGCTTCGACGCGCTCCCATTCGATTGACGCGCCGGTGGCGTCGACGGCGCGTACGGTTGCGTCGGCAACTTCGGGTCCGATGCCGTCGCCGGGGATGAGGGTAATCAAGTGGGCCATCTGTAGTTATTATAAAGTGGGGGTGGACTTGGTCCCCGATTGGTTTTCGGAACGCCGCCGCATGGTGGACACGCAGCTTCGCCGGCGAGGCATTCGCGACGAGCGGGTGCTGGCCGCCATGCTGGAAATTCCGCGCGAGCAATTCGTTCCGTTGGAGTCGCGCCTGGTGGCGTACCAGGATGCGCCGATACCCATCGGCGAGGGGCAGACTATTTCGCAGCCTTACATGACCGCGCTGATGGCTGAGTCGCTGGAGTTGCGGGGAGGGGAACGCGTCCTCGAAGTGGGCGCCGGCTGCGGTTACGCGGCGGCCGTGCTGGGTCAGCTAGCGGCGCGCGTGATCACGCTGGAGATCATTCCGAGGCTGGCACAACTGGCCAGGGATAACCTGCGCCGCTCCTTTCGCGATGGCAACGTGCGAGTGGTGGCGGGCGACGGCTCGGGTGGCTATGCGGAGGAGGCGCCGTACGACGCGATCTCGGTGGCCGCGGGAGCACCGGAAATCCCCGCGGCGCTCCTGGAGCAACTGAACGATCCCGGAATTCTGGTGATTCCGGTGGGTGCACTGGACGATCAGGAACTGCGCGTGCTGACACAGCGCAGCGGGCACGTTGAATCTCGCGTGCCCACTTTGTGCCGATTCGTACCGTTGCGCGGCGGCGAGGGCTGGCGGTAGATGCGCTCGCGCACCGCCAAGGACCGGCTGAAGATTGAGCACAGCATCATCGATGGCGTGCGCGGCATTCTGGAAGAAATGCTGAATGCGACTCCGGCGATCCGCTCCGTCATCCCGGGGGTGATTCGTCCGGTGCGCGACGCGCGCGGCAAAGTGAAGGTGCGGGTGACCGTGCCGACGCAGAACGGATGGAAGGCCATCGCGCTGAGCTCTGGCGCGCGGCAAGAGTTGTTCATCAGCACGGATCTCACGAAAGAAGAAGTGGAATCGGCGCTGGGGAAAGCGGGGGCGGTGGTGAGGTAATGAAACGGGGTATCTGCTTGACTCAGGTCGGTGCGGTTGGAGCAATTTGTGGGGCGGGCGCCCCACCAAGCCGCTGTAAGAGCGATTACCTGAGTCAGGCGGATGGACCCCTTAACTAATTGCCTCTCCCTTCCTGGATCTGCCGCGCGTGACGCGCGGGATGCGCCGCCATAATCAAGATAAACTCGTAGGCTGACGCCGGCCCCAGCAGCGGATGTTCCACCGAGCGCCGGCGCAGATCGAAGTCGCACTTTTCCAGCCACCGCACGGTGTGCTCGCGGGCGTCGAGAAACGCGCCGACGGCCTCACTGAGCGTGGGATAGCGCCCGGTAGGAAGCACGGGCTCCGGCGCCTCCACCTTGCGGCCGCGGGTGGCCAAACGCGCGTAAAGCGCCGCCTCGCGCTCCCGGCTCAGCTCTTCCTGTACCGCCACGGACTGCGTTTTGAGCCGCCGCAACAGCAGCGTTTCCACAATCGCGATGTGCTCCGCGCACTCCAATGCGGACCATCCGCCACCCGCCGGTTTGGCAGCCGCTTCCTCGTCCGTCATCCCCTCAACCGCGCCCAGAAGCTCGCCGCGGCCGGCGTTCAGACTTGCCAGTAATTGATCGCGATCGCTCATGGTATCCGTCCTATATGTAATGCTACGATGCCGCCGGTGAGGTACTCGAAGCTTACGTCCGCGAAGCCAGAGTTCTGCATCATAGCAGCCAGTTGCGGGGCGGCGGGGAACTTGCGGACCGATTCCGGCAGGTAGGTGTAGGCATCGCGCGAACCGGAGATCAGGCCGCCGATCCTGGGGAGAATGCGGCGCGCATAGAGGTTGTAGAGCGCGGCGAAGGCGGCGTTCGGCGGCTGGGAGAATTCCAGAATCGCCGCCATCCCGCCGGGACGCAGCACGCGCCGCATTTCGATCAGGCCGCTCTCGTAGTTCGCCAGATTGCGGAAGCCAAAGGCGACGGTGAGCAGATCGAGCGACGCATCGCGCAGCGGCAGAGTTAAGGCGTCGGATTCGAAAAGCTCGGCCGGAGCGTGCCGCCGCGCGATCTTACCGGCTGCTGTGACCAGCATCGGGTGGCAGAAATCGCTGCCGAACACGCGCCGCTCCTGCTGGGCAAGGGCCAGCACCAGGTCGCCGGTGCCGCAGCAGATATCGAGCACGCGCGCTTCGGGGCGGAGGAGAATTTCCCGCGTGCGGCGCACCGTTCGGGCGCGCCAGTAGCGGTCGATATTGAAGGAGAGCAGGTGGTTGGCGAAATCGTAGCGGTGAGCCACGCGGCCGAACATGCCGCGGACCCAGTGCGCCACCTCCTGTTCGCGATGGGCGGCGTCCCGATCGCTGCTACGCGCGCCAAGGGGCGTGCTGCCGCTCATCGGAGCGCGAACCGTATGGCGTCCAGAACGCGTTGGTCCTCGATGCCCGCCACCACCGTAACTTCTCCGATGCGCACCGGCAGCACGAAATGTACCTTGCCCTGCAAGGTCTTCTTATCGTGTACCAGGCGCGCGAACAGGTTCTGCGCCGGAATGCCGGTAAGCGGCGGAATGGGCCCGTAAGCGGCGATCGTCTCCAGCATCTCCACGCTGTCTTCCGCCGAGAGATGGCCCGTGGATTCGGCCAGGTAGACGGCGGCGCGCATGCCCCACGCCACCGCCTCGCCGTGGAGGAATCGCGTGTACCCGGTTTCGGCCTCCAGGGCGTGCCCGAAGGTGTGTCCGAAATTCAGGATGCGGCGCATATCGCCCTCGCGCTCGTCGCTGGAGACCACTTCCGCCTTCATGCGCACGCTCTCGGCGATGATATGGTCCACCGCTGCCGGTTTGCGGGCCAGCACATCGGCGATGGATTCATTCAGGTAGGCGAAGAGTCCGGGTTCGCGGATAATGCCCGCCTTGATGATTTCGTAGAGCCCCGCGCGGTATTCGCGCTCGGGCAGCGTATCGAGAATGGCGGGGTCGGTGAGCACCGCGATGGGCTGGTGGAAGCTGCCGATGAGGTTCTTGCCGCTGACCAGATTGACCGCGGTCTTGCCGCCGATGGCGGCATCCACTTGCGCCAGCAGCGTGGTGGGGATCTGTAATACAGGGATGCCGCGCATGAAGATGGCGGCCAGGAATCCGCCCATGTCGTTGACGATGCCGCCGCCGTAGGCGATCACCATGCTGGAGCGGTCGGCGCCCAGGTGCAGCATCTCCTCGGCCAGTTGCTCCACGTGCGCGAGGCGCTTTTGCTCTTCGCCGCCCGGCAGGTGGAGCACGTCGTAGGAAACCCCAGCGAGCCCGGCGGCAAGCCGCGCGCCGGCGTGAAACCAGACGTCTTCGGTTGTGACGACGAATACCTTCCCGGTCTTGGGTGGAATGTAGCGCGCCGTCTGCCCGATCACGCCGCGCTCCACGATGGCGGCATAGCATCGCTGCGGCGTTTCGACCTGGTAAGTGGGCATAACCCTTTTTACCATGGGGCACTGAAGCGTCGAGTTCACTGGCGATGTCGGGATGGCCGTACGGGCGCGCTATGGCGGCGGGGCGATCTTCCATCGTGCGACTGGCAGGTTCGGCCGGCGCCGGCCTTCAAGAGGATGGCGATGATTTCGTTCCGGTTTGCGGCGGCAATGTGCAGCGGGGTTATGCCGGTGGCCTCCACGGCGTTGGGGTCCGCCCCGTGTCTTCTCGAATCGCGCGAACTTTGAGCTACACTGCCTGGCGTTAGGGAGGATCTATCGGAACTGCCAATGTCCGCAATCCTTGATACACCCAAGCGAACTCGCCAGCGCCGCCATGCTGCGCGACGTTTTAAGACTTGTCCGAGAGCTACCATGAGGACATGCGATTCGCCCTCTTTCTCGCCTTCACAAGCTTGGCAATGGCCGGCGAATTCACCACCTCCATCGGCGGTGTGTATCCATCCGCCGTCTCCGCCATCACCACGGATTCGGCAGGCAACACGTACGTCGTAGGTAGCCGCCAACTCCCCGGCACACCCGCATTCGTAGATCCCTCTATGCAGCCCGACTCTGACGTCTTCCTCACCAAACTCGACCCTAACGGCAGCGTCCTGTTCACCGATACCTTCGCGGGCAAAGGAGTCGACACGGCAACAGCGATCGCCGTCGAGCCATCGGGAAACATCTACATCGCGGGCACTACAAACTCACCCGATTTTCCTCTCAGCCGGGCACTGCAAACCCAGATCTTTCCAGGCGGCTCCGGAACCGGCTTCATCGTGAAGCTAAGCAGCGACGGCGCCACCATCCTTTACTCCACCTATTTCGGCGGCACGCTGGGTCGAAGTTCAATCTCCGCACTGGCCACCGACGCCAACGGCAATCTCTATGTCACCGGCTACACGCAGGCGGCGGACTTCCCGCACACCACTGGAATGCCATTCGGCAGAATTACGCAGAGCCCGGCATCGCCCGGCGCGATCGTCGCGTCCATCACCGCGGCCGGCGACAAGATCCGCTACTCGGGCGCTATCCCCATGAACACGCCTTGCACCCTGGACGACAGCTCCTGTATCAGTAACGGGCCCTCGTGGGAAGGCGTCGGCATCGCGGTCGACGCGGCAGGCAACGCTTACATCGCGGGCAACGACGGCAGCGCCAGCAATCTTCCCACGACGGCGGGTGTGCTCTCGCCAAAGGGCATCGGGGCATTTGTCGCCAAGGTCAACGCGGGCGGCGCCGGATAGGGCTATCTCACGTACATTGGCTCCGGACGAGTCGGCAACAGCCCTTACTTAGCTTCCGAGAACCGTCTCTACGCCATCGCCGTGGACGCGGCCGGGAATGCGTACCTGGCCGGCCAGACCTTCGATCCGAACTTCCCGGCGACTGCCGGCTCCCTTCAGCCCACCAACAAGTCCGTCAACGGAACCAGCGGATTTCTCGCCAAGCTCAAGCCCGACGGCAGCGCCATGGTCTGGGCCACCTATTTCCAGGCTTCGCAGTCCATTGCGATCGACGCCGGCGGGAATGTATGGGCCACCGGCATCACCGATTATTCCCCGTTTCCGAACTCGAACGGATGGTCTACAGGTCCCGAGTTTCTGGCGGAGGTGGATGCCACGGGCTCTAAGTTGACTTACTCGGCGCTCTATCCCAGCGGCACCATCGCGCAGTCCGTCGCACTCGATCCCTCCGGCCTCGTGCACGTCGCGGGAGTCAACGGATTCGTCTCCGCCATCGCGCCGGCCAGC
>JADGNS010000961.1 GCA_017883355.1 Candidatus Solibacter sp. | reverse complement strand
GTTTGCCGTAGATGCCCCGAATGTGCATGCGCACTGTGTGGATGCTCAAAGCGAGCCGGTCGCCTATTTCCTTGTAGGCCGCGCCACGGCTCAGGAGCTCGAGGATTTCCTTTTCGCGCGGAGACAAGCGCTGGAGCTCCGGCGCAGCGTGGACCAAATGGTTAAAGAACTGCACCACTTTACGGGCGACCCGACTGCTCATAGGCGAGCCGCCCTGATGGACTTGCGCGATGGCCTCCAGCAATTCCTGCTCGGCGGAGCGCTTGAGCAGGTAGCCGCTGGCGCCCGCCCTCAACGAATCGAAAATCTGATCGCTCTCCTCATAAACCGTGAGCATGAGGATCGCCAGCGAAGGCCGCAGTGCCTTGAGCCGCCGCACGCACTCAATTCCCGACAGGCCGGGCAAATTGATGTCCATCAGCACCACGTCCGGGGCCTCGCTCGGCAGGCCCGCCAGCGCCTCCTCGCCGGTGCGGTAGCGGCTGACGCAGCAATAGCCGGGAGCAAGGTCAATCTGGCTGGCCAGGTTCTCGCGAATCCAATCGTCGTCCTCGACGATGGCAACCTTGATGGGCGCTGTTCCAGGGGGCAAACGCGAGTTAGCCTTTTCCGCAGGCTTGGATATTTCAGAGGTGCCGGCCATCGGGGATGGATTCTTGCCTGGAGCGGTGTCTGGCGCCAATACGCATGAACATGCGTGGTCCCGGTCGGGCGTATCTGGACAGTACCACCAACCCGTGAGCGCAAAGGCCCAAACCCGAAACCCGAAATCCGAGGGCCGAAAGAAGGCCGAAACCCGAAACCCGAAATGCCCGAGCGTGGCTTCGGTCTTCGGGATTCGGCCTTCTTTCGGGTTTCGGCCCTCGGAATTCGGATTTGGGTGGCTGGCGGCGGGTGGTACTGTCCAAATACGCCCGTCCCGGCTCCGAGGCACGCCTCGCGCACGTTCGATCCGACCGCAGGGAGCCCAGACTGAGAATTGAACAGGACATCTCCATCAAGCGCCCTTCGCGGAATCGTCCGCGCGCAACTGAAGTTCCAACGTGATGCAAGCGCCGGCCCCCGGCGCACTCTCGATCAGCAGGCGTCCGCCCAATTGTTGGAGGCGGTGCGCCATGTTCTGCAATCCGTTTCCTCGTTGGGGCGGTTTGCCTGGACTGAAGCCATGTCCATTGTCGCGGACGGCGATGCGCAGGGTTGAGTTCGTCAAGTGCAGTTCCAGGCGCACCTCGCTGGCGTCGGCATGCCTGGCCACGTTGTTCAGGGCCTCTTTGACCACCAGGAACACATTGTGCCGCACCTCGGCGGAAACCGGCCAGTCCGGCAGTTCCGCCGGCAGGTCGAGCCGGCACACCACGTGGGAGTCGCGGAAGAATTCCTGGACGTACTGCACCAGGTAATTGGCCAAGTGATCAAAGGTATCGTTGCGCGGGTTGACGGCCCACACGGTCGCGTCCATAGCTTGCACCATCTCGCGCGCGGTGAGGGCAATCTCACGCAACTGTGGTGGCGCCGAACCCGCCGACAGAGCTTGCCGCTCGGCCTGGGCGGTCAGCATCCCGATTTTGGTCAGGCGGGCGCCCAGATCATCGTGGATGTCGCGGGCGATTCGGGTGCGTTCGCGCTCGAGCACCCGTTCCTGTTCGACCTGCCGGAGCTTGAGCTGCAGGCGGCGCGTAGAGACTTGTTGCGCCACCAACGCCGTCAGCGCAAAGAGCAGCCCGGCAGCCGAGACTCGGAACCATCCGGTTTGCCAGAAATACGGCAGGACGGCCAGAGCCAGGGCGTCGCCTTCCTCGTTCCAAATGCCGTCGTTATTGCACGCGGTCACTCGGAAACAGTAGTCGCCCGGAGGCAGGTAGCCGTAATGGGCGACTCGCCGCGTGCCGGCGTCTGTCCATCTGCCTTCCAGACCCTCCAGCTTGTATTTGAACCGCACCTTTTGCGGCGAGGTCAGGCTCAGGCCGGTGAAGCGAAACTCGAAGCGCTGTTTGCCTGGCCCAACCCGCAGCCGCGCGGACACCGGAGCCGACTGGCCTGGGGAACCGGCCTGGGAGGGGTAGGGTCCCGTGGTTGAGCGGTCCAAGGGTTCGACTACTTCATCCACCAGCGCGTCCTCGATGACCACCGGCGGCGGCACCGGGTTGATCCTGACCTTGGCCGGATCCAGCACCGCGAGACCCTTGACGGTAGGAAACCACAGCCGTCCGTCGCGCGATTGGCATCCTGAGGGTTGGAATCCGCCGCTGCATTCCATGGTGGGCAGGCCGTCCGCCTTGCCGAAGCTCAGGCACTGCACCGTTGAGTTGCCGCCGCCGTCGAGGCGGTCCAGTTCATCTTTACGGAGGCGAAACACGCCGCCATGCGAACCCAGCCACAAGTGTCCGTGATGATCATCGAAGATCTGGCAGATGACATCATTGACCAGCCCATGCCGAGTCGTGCACGTGGTCATCGTGCCGTGACGCCAGCGACTCAGGCCTCCATGTGCCGTGCCGATCCATATCGTGCCGTCGCTATCCGCGAGCAGGGACCAGATGGTCTCGCTGCCCAAGCCCTCCGCAATGCCGAAGCGAGTGAATTGACCGGCTTTGAAGCGATACAGGCCGTCTCCATTCGTGCCAATCCACAGGCTCCCATCCGAGTCCTCCGCCAGAGCGCGGACATCGCGGCTAGCCGCCATCCCGGGGATGGTGACGGCGGCCGGGCGTCCGTTGCGCCAGCAGGCCAGCCCACCCAGGGTTTGTTGCCCAACCCAAAGCGTCCCCTGCGAATCTTCAAACAAGGCTGTCACCGACCCTCCGATAATCACGTTATCGGAGGCGCGAACGAACTGGCCTTGCTGGCCCCGGAACAGTCCATCCCAGGTCCCCACCCACACCACCCCCTGACGATCGCGCAGGACCGACCAGACATGGCCGTTGGCGAGTCCTTGTGCCAGCCCGAACCGGTCCACCTTGCCATCCTTCATCCGGTCCAGCCCATCGCCGTTCGTGCCGATCCAAAGCGCCCCTTCTTGATCTTCATGGACGGCCTGTATCTGGTCAGAGGACAGGCCTTGCTCCCGCGCGAAGGTCTGGA
>JADGNS010000960.1 GCA_017883355.1 Candidatus Solibacter sp. | reverse complement strand
TTGGTGCCAGGATTTCGACCGCAGGCATGAAGTGTTTTATTTTCATGCGCGGGATTATGAAGGGGAGGGTTGGACTTCTGCAGGGTAACCCTAAAATAAGTTGTGGGGAGTGGTGGAGGGAGCTTAGGCCAGCGATACTGCATTTGAACTGGAAAAGCTTCACCGACTTGAGCAGAATCGCATCTATATGGAAACATCAAACCCATTGCTTAAACGCGAAAGTGCATTCTCTGGAGCCTGGGATCGCACTGAACCCATGACTTTGCAGGGGGTGGTCAACAAAACCGGCATCTTGTTATTGCTCTGCGTGGGGGCCGCTGCGTTCGCCTGGACCCATCCCGCGCTGCGAGGTCCGCTGCTGCTGGCCGGCTTAATCGGAGGGTTCATCGCCTGCATGGTGGGCATCTTCAAACCAGCCACCTCACCCATTGCCGCTCCGATTTATGCCGTTTTGGAAGGATTGTGCCTGGGAGCCATTTCGCAGGTTATCGAACTGCACTACCCCGGCATTGTCGTCAACGCCATGATGCTCACGTTCGGCGTGTTGGGGATTATGCTCGCGCTGTACACGACTCGAACCATTCGCGTGACCAGCGGATTGGTCAAAGGTGTGGCTGCGGCAACCGGCGCCGTCGTGCTCGTTTACGTGGTGGACATCGGGCTGAGTTTTTTCGGCATTCGGATGCCCCTTCTCCACGAGTCAGGGCCGCTTGGAATTGGGATCAGCCTGGTGATCGTTGGCATTGCAGCGTTCAACCTGCTGATAGACTTTGCCGTGGTTGAGGATGGGGTTTCTAGCGGTTCGCCACGTTACATGGAGTGGTATTGCGGCATGGCCCTGTTGATCACCCTGGTGTGGCTATACCTCGAACTGCTCCGGCTGCTCTCAAAACTCCGGGGCAAGAATTAGTGGGCTGAACTCCTTGAACCGCAAGCCATGCTTTCACTCACCAGTACGCAGGTCCGAAATCTAAAAGCCCAGGCCCAAAGGCTCAAGGCCACGCTGAAGGTGGGGAAGGAAGGTCTGAGCCCACAATTCCTCGCCGCCCTGGATGACACGCTGAAACACCGTGAACTCGTTAAGGTGAAATTCGACGAATTCAAAGAGCAGAAGAAGGAACTCGCTCCACAGCTTGCCGAAAAGAGCCGCAGCCATTTGGTCACCCGGGTTGGCAATGTGGTGGTGCTTTACCGTCCAAAGACCGTTGAGGAAGAGCAGCCGGAATCGTGATCACCATCGCAGCCTGATTGCCTGTTCCTGGATCTCGGACGATAGGAACGAAGCAGCCATCGAGCGCAGAATCTCGGCGTAGGTGGACGAGTTGCACCTGGAACATCTGGTGTATGGGAGCCGGCGCTTGAGGGCGCTGTTGCGACGGGAAGGCCGAGAGGTCAACCGCAAGCGGGTGGTCCGGCTGTTGCAGTTGATGGGGGTGGAGGCGGTGTATCCCAAGCGGCCATTGAGCCAGCCGGCGGGGGGACATCGGATTTATCCCTATCTCTTGGAAGGGCTGGAAATCAGCGGTTCGGACCAGGTTTGGTGCAGCGACATCACAGATGTGCCGATGGCCTATGGGTTCATGTATTTGGTGGCGGTGATGGATTTACTATGCCAGATTCCACATCCGGGGCAAGCTGAGCTGGAAGATATAGGCCCGTGACGGCTTTTGACTTTGGGGCAGGGGATGGGCATACTGCACCGGATGGAACGGACCGAAGCGGAGTTGATTGCCGCGGTGCTGAAAGGCGATGCGGCCAGCTTCGAACCGTTGGTGGAGAAGTATTCACCCCGCATTTTTGCCACGGTGCGGCGCTATGCGCGCCGCGAGGGCGAGGTGGAGGACATCGCTCAGGACATATGGCTCAAGGCATTCGAGAGGCTGAACAGCTTTCGCAGCGAGGCGCCTTTCGAGCACTGGCTCATGCGCCTGGCCGTCCGCACCTGTTATGATGCCTTGCGAGCCCACCACCGCAACCGGGAGACGACTTTCACCGAGCTGACAGAGCCAGAAGCGGACTGGCTGGACCGGTTCGTCAACCAGCCGGATACCGCCAAGGAGGACGCTGAGGCCGCGCGCCAATTGATCGCCCGCGTGCTGGAGCAGCTTTCCCCATCCGCCCGGCTGGTCATCACCTTGCAGGAGATCGAACAACGGTCAGTGAAGGAAGTCGCCGCGCTCACCGGCTGGTCGGTGCCGCTGGTCAAGGTGCGGGCCTTCCGGGCCCGGGCCGAAATGCGCAAGGTCCTGGCGAAGATTGCCAAAGAGAAGTATCTGTAACCGCGCGCCCTAACCGGGCGTCTGGAATTATGCAGGCTGTATGAATCTTGCTGAACTGGAACAAAAACTGGTAGCCGCCGCCCGGGCAAACCCGCCGAGCGACTGGGTGCCTTATGCCTTTGAGAAACGCATCATGGCGCGCCTCGCCGCCCGGCCGGTCGTGGATGACTGGGCGCTGTGGGCGCGCGCCCTGTGGCGGGCCGCCGCGCCGTGCGCGGCGATCATGCTGTTGCTGGGCGCGTGGTCGTTCTTCGCGCCGCCGAGGAATGCGCCGGCAAACGATTTGTCCCAGCAGCTTGAGCAGACCCTGCTTGCCGCGGTGGATCAGGAGCAGCCGATCGATTTGACCCGGTGAACACCTGGAGAGTCATCCTCGCCACGATGGTGATCTTCGGCACGGGCGTGGTGACCGGAGGCTTAATGGTTCGGCATGTGGATCACGGTCGGGATCGCCGCCCCCAGCATTCCACGGGCGCGGCTCGTTCGGGACAACCCACCGCCGCGGGCGGGATGCGGATTGAGTTCCTGCGCCGGATGGAGCGGGATTTGGACCTGACGCTCGAACAACGCGCGCCGATTGACAAAGTCCTCCAGGAGGGCCAGGAGCGGATGAAGAAGCTCATGGACACGGTCGAGCCGCGCCGACGGGAAGAGTTCATGAAGACAATGGAAGAGTTCCGCGCGGTGCTGACACCCGAACAACAGAAGCGGTTTGACGAACTGGTAAAGCAGCAGCAGCAACGCGGGCGCGAGCAGCGGAAGGCCGCGCCGCCGCGAGATCGCTCCCCGCAGACCCCGCCGC
>JADGNS010000959.1 GCA_017883355.1 Candidatus Solibacter sp. | reverse complement strand
CCCGGGATGGCGCAGGTCACGGCGTCGTGCATCAGGATCCAGCGCAGCGCGAATTGCGCCATACTGACTCCCGCCGGCAGCAGCCGGCGGATCTCCTCCACCGCGGCGAGACCGGTTTCGTAATCCACGCCGGAGAACGTTTCGCCCACGTCGAAGGCCTCGCCGTGACGGTTGAACTGGCGGTGGTCGTCTTTGGCAAATTGCGAATCGCGCGTCAGTTTGCCGCTCAACAGGCCGCTGGCCAACGGGACCCGCGCCAGAATGCCCACCTGCCTGCGCTTCGCCTGCGCGAAGAACAATTCGGCCGGACGCTGCCGGAAGCAGTTGAAGATGATCTGCACCGTCTGCACGTTGGGGTACTCGATGGCTTTGAGCGCCTCTTCCACGCGCTCCACGCTGACGCCGTAATAGCGGAGTTTGCCGGCTTCCACCAGGCGGTCCAGCGCGCCGAAGAGCTCCGGCCGGTAATACACGTCGGTCGGCGGGCAGTGGAGTTGCACCAGGTCCAGGCAATCGGTGGCCAGGTGGCGCAGGCTGTCCTCGATGAAGCCGGCGAGATTGCGTTCGTTGTACCCATCGGCCGTGTGCGGCGAGAGCCGGCGGCCCGCTTTGGTGGCGACGATGATTTCGCTCTTACGGTCGCGCTTCAATTGCGCGATCAGGCGCTCGCTGTGCCCCATGCCGTAGACATCGGCGGTGTCGATGAAGTTCACGCCGCAATCGATGGCGGCATGCAGGGCGGCCAGGGATTCGGTGTCGTCCACGCTCCCCCAGGCGCCGCCAATCGCCCACGCGCCAAAACTGATGTCGGAAACCTTCCAGCCCGTACGTCCTAATTCGCGATAGTTCATCTCTTCCACCTCCTAGCATGCTAACGCGCGCGCAAGCGCCCGCGCTCAAGCCGTGGAGTCGCTGATCTGCCCCACCTTCTGCAATTCCAGCACGAGGTCGCCTTCGGAATCGACGGAGAAGGCCGGGGCGAAATGCCGGTTCCACCCGATTTCATCGTAGCGATAGGAATAGCGCGCCAGTACGGTCTGACTGAACGTATCGTCGTATGCCTTGATCAGAATCATCACCTCCGCCTGCAGCCGATGGAAATCCTCCGCGGTCAGGCCGAACAGCGGGCTCTCGCTGTCGATGGGGTGCACGATGGTCCAGGTGAGCGGCATGAAGAGAACCTGCTCGCGCTCCAGTTTGAGCTGGCGGTAACTGCGCGCCGGTTGCCCGTCTTTCTCTTCCACGGTCATCAGCAGCACGCGGGCCTCAATTTCCATGAGATCGTTGCGCCGCCGGTTCACCACCCGGAATTGCAGGCTGGTGATGTCCTGATAGGGCGCCACCAGCATCTGTTCGCTGAAACCGATCTTCGCCGAAGGGCGGGAGACGCGCCCGAACAACAGACCGGTGGCCACCGCAAATCCCAAAACTCCCACCAACGATTCGGCCGAAGCCACCAGGTTGGACCCCAGACTCTTCGGCGAGATGCTGCCATACCCGACCGTGCTCAGCGTGTGCGCGCTGAAGAAGAAGTCGTTGAGGAATCGCCCGGATTCGGTAGACGCATCGCCGCCCAGTAAATGGCCTGGACCCAGCCCGAAATAGGCCAGGGCGAAGAGCGTATTCACCACCAGGTAGCCCAAAAACAACATGCCGAAGAACGGGATCCATCCCATGTTGATCAGGTGCAGATAGGGATGGAAGTCGCGCCACGTAGCGCCCCGGCGGCGCACATTGAAGGTGCCGTCCTTATTGATGACCCGCCGGAAGTTGCCGGTGTATTGCTGCGTCAGGCCGGGGTCAAAAGCGGGTTTTTGCATAGGTATGAGATATTATCCCGCCCGCTGTGGATTCGCGCCTAGGCCAGCCACTGGCGGACCAGGTCTTCGGGACTGCCCTCGAGGTTCAGAGCCTCCGTGCGCGTTTCAATACCGTTCTCGATATAGCCGGCGACAATGCCCTGTGGAGTCGGCCGGAGTTCGAGCCGCTTTTCGCGGGCTTCCAGGCGCAGCGTGGAGCCCAGCCACGCAATGTGTACTTTCGTACGCAGGCTGAAACCCACCCGCGCCGCCTGCTTGAGCAACTCCGCCGTATACGGGCTCTGCTTGAGCTGTTCGGCGAATGGGGCCACGGCTTGCGCCTGGAAGCGGTCGCTCTCACGCGCGCGGTGAGCGCGTTGCGCGTCTTCCTTGCCCTCCTCGCTCGATTCCAGGGCCTTCAGGCTATTTTCGAGGTTGTCGAGAAAACTCATCTCCTTTCACGATACGATAGTCGCGTGCCCGACTTTCGCACCCGCCTCAAGACGCTTCGCGACGGACTGCTCCGTCTGCATAAATCTCTCCTCGAACTCGAGCGCGCGGCCTACGAACGCGATGTGGCGCCCATCACCAGCACGGGGCAATACTTGAACCTGGTGATGGATGACCCGGCGTTCAAGTGGCTCCGCGAACTTTCGGCATTCATCGTGATCGTCGATGAGGCGCTGGCGCAGAAAACGCCGCCCCTGGCCGAAGCCGAGGCGGAGCGCCTCGTGGCGCAGGCGCGCGCCCTGCTGTCCCCCGCGGAAGAAGGCATCGGCTTCGCGCGCCGCTACTTCGATATCATGCAACGCGAAGCGGGGGCCGTGCTGGCCCACCGCGACATGCTCCAGGTGATGAACGCCATCAAGGAGTAGGTGGGACAGACGATCGCCTTTTGTCGTCTGTCACCCTGCCGTGCGTTCGAGACTTGACAGACCACGAAAGGCGATGGTCTGTCCCACATGAATGAGTGCTGAATGTTCCTGACCCTCACCGCCGCCGCCTCCCTCGCCATCTGGCTCTACCTCTTGCTGGCGCGCGGCGGCTTCTGGCGCATGCGCCCGGACGTCCATCACGGTGCGCCGCACGCTCCCGCGCCCTCCGTGACGGCGGTAGTTCCCGCGCGCAATGAAGCCGATGTCGTAGGACGCGCCGTGGGCTCGCTCGCGGCGCAGCGCTACCCCGGCGAGTTCCGCACGATCCTGGTGGACGATGCCAGTCAGGATGGCACCGCCGGCATCGCTCTCCAGGCCGCGCCGCAATTGCGCGTGGTCACCGCGCG
>JADGNS010000958.1 GCA_017883355.1 Candidatus Solibacter sp. | reverse complement strand
AGCAGGCGATCGAGGTTCGCCTCATTCCTGTAGACCGGGATGACCAGGGAATTCATTTCGTCTCCGTCATCGAGTCGCCTTCACCAGTTCCAGAAATTCCGAGTAATCCCGAATGTAGCTGGCGGGGTCATATCTATCGGAGGCGAGCACCAGCAGAACGGCATCCTCGGTGTATTTGTACTGGATCCCCCAGACCATCGGAGGCAGGTGCAGGCCAATAGTGGGGCTGTCCAGTACGAACTCCTGGCGGAGGGTTCCATCATCGGCCACCACGTGACAGCGCCCGTGTACGCAGACCAGAAACTGGTCCAGCGAGCGATGCGCGTGCTCGCCGCGGATCTCTTTGCTGACGACGCCGTAAACCAGGAAGTAGCGCTTTACCTCGAAGGGAATCTGGTTGCCGATTTCCCCGAAGCTCAGGTTGCCGCGCAGATCGGGCACGTGCGGCAGGCGATGCAAGGTGACGCCCGCCACCCGGGTTGCGCTCACGCCAACTGCGGCGGGGGTGGCGGACACAGCGCCGCCGGACAACGAGCCCGCCCCATCGTAGCCCACGATGCGTGCCGGATTCCCGGCCACGATGGCCATCGGCGGCACGTCGTGGGTGACCACGGCGCCCGCGCCCACCATGGCCTTCTCCCCGATCGTGAGTCCCGGGAGAATGGTGGCATTGGCGCCGATGGACGCGCCGCGTTTGACGAGGGTACGCGCGTAGCGTTCGGGATGCTGCCCGCTGCGCGGAAAGGAATCGTTGGAGAAGGTGGCGTTGGGGCCGACGAACACGTCGTCCTCCAGCGTGATTCCGTCCCAGAGTTGGACGCCGCACTTGATGGTGACGCGATCTCCGAGGCGCACGTCGTTCTCGACAAAAGTGTGGTCGCAAATGTTGCAGGCGGCGCCGATCACGGCGCCGGGCAGGATGTGGGCAAACGCCCAGACGCGCGTTGCCGCGCCCACCGAAGCGCTTTCGACGATTGCCGTTTCGTGTTGGAAAAAGCCTGTGTCAGTCAATGAGGGCCTCTTGTGAAAGGGCGTGCAACGCGCCGACCACGGAGGAAATCTCGCCGTCCTCCAGTTCCGCATAACAGGGCAGCGTCAGGATCTCGCGGGCGGCCCGCTCCGTTACCGGCAGTTGTGCCGTGGCTGCCAAAGTTCCCCGTGCCGCTTCCTGGAGGTGATCCGGCACGGGGTAGTGGACATCCGTCGCGATGCCGCGAGCCTGCAGAGCGGCGCGAACCCGATCGCGCGCCTGGCTGCGGATCACGTAGAGATGGGCGACGTAGCTTTCGCCAAAGTCCCGCGGGCATTCCACGGACTGGCCCGCCAGGGCCGCCGAATAAGCGGAGGCGATTTCACGGCGGCGGGCGTTCCAACCGTCGAGGTGTGGCAGTTTGGCCCGCAGGATGGCGGCCTGCAACTCATCCATGCGGCTATTGCGGCCATATTCCGAGCACTGATACTTGCCGCTCCATCCGTATTGGCGGAGCGATTTCACCCGTTGCGCGAGTTGCTCGTTATTGGTAGTGACGGCGCCGCCGTCACCCAGCGCACCCAGGTTCTTAGTGGGATAAAAGCTGAAGCAGGCCAGCGCTCCCCAGCTTCCGGCCTTCTTTCCGCCGATGGCGGCGCCGTGGGCCTGCGCGCAATCTTCCACTAGCGGCACTGCCGCGCGGCCCGTGACCGCCAGCAGAGCGGGCAGCAGCGCCATGCGCCCGTAGAGATGGGTCGCGATGACGGCGCGCACCGACGGGGTCAAGCGGGCGGCGAGATCGCTAGCGGACATATTCATCGAGGACGGGTCGATATCGATGTAGAGCGGTTCGGCCCCGGCCGCGTGGATGGCAGTGCTGCTGTATCCGCCGGCATTGGCCACCGTCGCCACGGTGTCGCCGGGGCCGATCCCCAAACTGCGCAGGGCGAGTTCCAGCGCGTCCGTGCCATTCGCCACCGAAATGCAGTGTGCCACGCCGCAGTACGCCGCGAACTCCAATTCAAAGGCGGCACACTCCCGGCCCAGGATGTACCAGCCGCTTGCCAGGACGCGGTCCACGCTGGCGGCCAACTCGCATTGCAGCGCCGTGGTCTGTCGCAGCAGGTCGTTTAGGGCGACAGGTTTCGGGTTCGCGCGCATGGAATCCAATTATAACCCGGAGGCGCGCATCGGCCATTCGGGCGTCGCACCCGGCTCAACGTCCGAACGCCTTCGGAACCGGATGTCTCCCATTCCAACGCCGGCGCATCAACCGGTCGGGAGAGTACTTGCGCAGCACGGCGTCACACCGCAGCGCCCAACAGACCGCCGCGACGCGAACGCCGGCCCGGCGCGCTGCCGCAACTGTGAGTGGAGGAATGTGGCGCCCGTACGGTGGACGACTTCCGTTATCGCTGGAATGAAACGCGGGTCTGATGCCCGCGGCGCTGGCATTGGCCACGGTCGCCAGGGCCAGTCCCCAGGCTGCGCGGGAAGAGTTCCAGCGCCTGCGTTCGTGCGAGAATAATAGGGTCAGACAGCTAGGCACGCAGATTCACGCTGACTATGGCAAGCATACTTGAAGGTATCGATTCGCCTGAGCAGGTACAGAAGCTCTCCCTTCCCGAACTCGAACAACTAGCGGCGGAGATACGCGAACGGCTCATCACCGTCCTTTCCAACAACGGCGGGCATCTTGGCCCGAACCTGGGCGTTGTGGAACTCACCATCGCGCTGCACTACGTATTTCATACCCCGAGCGACAGTTTCCTCTTTGACGTGAGCCACCAGGCCTACGTCCACAAGCTGCTCACCGGGCGCCAGGATCGGTTCCACACCATTCGCACTCCCGGCGGACTGAACGGGTTCATGCTGCGCACCGAAAGTCCGCACGATTGCTACGGCGCGGGGCACGCCGGCACCGCGCTCTCCGCGGCCCTCGGCATGGCCGTCGCCCGCGATAAGACGGGCGGCGCGGAACACGTCGTCGCCGTGGCCGGAGACGCCGCCTTCACCTGCGGGATTACCTACGAGGCCCTGAACAATATCGCCCACCACACCAAGCGACTGATCGTCGTCCTGAACGATAACGAGTGGTCCATCGACAAGAAC
>JADGNS010000957.1 GCA_017883355.1 Candidatus Solibacter sp. | reverse complement strand
GGAACGCCTTGAAATACAGGCCGGTCCCACCGCACAGGATCGGCACGCGTCCGCGAGCCTGGATGTCGGCCACGGCGCGGTGCGCCAGTTGAAGGAATTGAGAGGCGTCGAACGGCACGGTCAGATCCACCACATCAATCAAATGATGCGGCACGCGCGCGCACTCCCCGGGCGAGGGCTTGCCCGTGCCGATGTCCATCGCACGATAGACTTGCATGGAATCGACGGAGATGATCTCGCCCCCAATCCGCTCTGCGAGCAGCACAGCGATTTCGGATTTGCCGACCGCGGTTGGCCCGGCCAGCAGGAACGGGGCAGAATGAAAGATGGAGGATGGAGGACCGTTTTCGGGTTCGGCTGCCATCGGCAATCCTAGGGTCGCTTTGGTTCGTGGCGCGGCAGGAGGCAAAGCAAGACCAGGCCCGCTGCAAGAATCGCGATGCTGACGAGGTGCGCCGGCGTGGCCCAGCCGCCGAGGTAATGTTGGTGCTCCGGATAATCGCCGCGAAACATCTCCACGAACGAGCGCAGCAGAGCGTAGCCCACCAGGTAAACGCCGAAGACCTGCCCGTCGAACTTCTTGCGCCGGAACAGCCACGCCAACGCACCATACAGGCATAAGTTGAGCAGCGACTCATAGACCTCGGTCGGATGCACAGGGTAGGTGGGCGGGTTAAGGGGGTTGTCCGCGGGGAAGCGAATCGCCCAGGGCAAGCTGCAGGCGCGCCCGTAGCAGCAGCCGTTGAGCAAGCAGCCGATGCGGCCAAAGACGTAGCCCAACGCAACGCTCGGTGCCAGGCTGTCGGCGACCTTCCAGAGCGGCAGCTTCTTCATGGTGGTGAAGAGAATGCAGGCCAGCGAGGAGCCGATGAGCCCCCCATAAAAGACCAGTCCCCCCTTCCAGACCATAAAGACTTCCGCAGTCGGCCTGCCTTCAAAGGATTCGTGCCAATACGACATGACGTAAAGCGTTCGCGCGCCCAGAATGGCGCCCACAATCAGCCAGGGGCCGAGATCAATGATCTTCTCGGCGGCTATGCCCGCATGCATAGCCCGGCGGCCGGCTGTCCACAGACCGGCCAGAAAGCCCAGCGCGACCATCACGCCGTACCAGTGAATGCTGAGCGGGCCTAGTTGAAACGCAATCGGATGCATCGTCCAGAGTGTAGAATCGAAAGGTGAAGCTGGAAAACCAAATTGCGCCGCGCCGTCCGCGCATTCAAACCCAGGCAGGCGCAGTGCCGGCGTCCGGCGCGGCACGCGGTCAGTTCCGGTTCGTGGCCACAGGGGGCACGGGCGGTACCGGGCGGGATGATGCCCGCAGGCGTGGCAGGGGTGGGGGCAAGGGTGGAGGCAGCTTGCGGACCAATACACGCCAGACCTGGCGTTCGCTGGGCGACATCAGCTTCCAGCGCTCGGCGCTTTTCAGGAATTGCTGGCGCTCGACGGGGCTGAGACCGACGAACTTCTGGAGAGACTGAATGCACTGGTCGCGCTGATCGGGGGGCAAATTGTCAAAGACCCGCATGGTTCTCTCGATCTGGCCCCGATCCGGCCCGGGCAGCGTATTGAGCACCTTCTGCTGTTCCTGGGCGGTAAGCTCGAAGAACTCCCTGAAGTGGTCTAACATCCTCTGGCGCTGGTCGTCAGTCATGGAGCTCCACTTATCAATGCCTTGTTCCAGTGCGGTCCGGCCCGCCGGAGGAATGGCCTCCAGCGCCTGCCGCCGCTGCTCATCGGTGCGGCCCTCGATATCGGTTAGGTAACGGATGGTGGCTTCATTTGCTAAAAGCTCCTTTTGCATCTCCGGCGATAGCTTGTCCCATTCCGTCAACCGATCTTCGATCAATCTGCGGTACGTCTCCGGCATCGTGGCCAGTTGGGCGGGGCGATTCGTCGCCGGCGCGGACATCAGCGGACGCAGATACCAGCGCAGTTCGGTGACTCGCAAGCGCAACTCGCGCTCGTCGGGTTTGAGTAATTCGTATTCGCGCACTTTGGCCAGTATCAGCGCTCGGGCCTCCGGCGAACGATTCGTCAGGGCCTGTTCCCGCCTGGCGGCATCCATCGCGAGCAGGTCGCGGAAGAAACTTATGGGCGACCGGGCGGGCGGCAATAAAGGCACGGGCGCGGGCGGCGCGGGCAACATGACCCCGGGCGGGCGCACGGGAGCCGAAGTGGCAGACGTCGAAAGGGTGTCGTTGGTAGCCCCCTGAGCCAGCGGCGCGGCCACCAGCAGGAGGCTCGCGCCGAACATCGCGGCCACCCGGAAAAGGTTGATAGGGAGTAAACTCATTGCAGCACCGCGAGCAATGTATCGTCGGCAACGACGATCGGATTGGACGCGCGGATAGCGTCGAAGTCTTTGAGGATATCAGGGCCGGGCAGCGCGGACACCGTCGAAACGACCGCCACGCTCACGCCCAGTCGCCTACGCTGGGCGTCCTGAACCACGAGACAGGACACCAAAACGGCGCTTACCGCGGAGGCCGTCAACGCTACCCGGGGCAGCCAGCGAAGCCGCGGCCAGGCCGCCCATTTCCATCCGGAGCGGCGCAGTTCAGCGGCGGCTTCCCGTTCGGCGGCCTGCACAGCGCGTGCCGTGAAATTGCTCGGCACGGGCACGTCCGGTAACCGGCTCAGGGCCGCGTTGAGGCCGGCTTCGGCTTCCCAGTCAGTCTGCGCCTCAGCGTGTGCGGCCAGCCAAGCCCGCAATTGGGCTTGTTCGGCGTCGGTGAGCTTCCGCCGCCAGCTTAATTCGCATAGGTGGTTATAGATTGGGTCGTTGGTCATATAACGTTGCTAGTATTACTAAAACCGTCGTGCCCACAAAGTTGCTTTCAATTCGACTCGTGCCAGGCGCCTGTCTGCAAATAGGGCTTCAGTTTCTGTTTGAGTGTTTCACGCCCGCGGTGAATGAGGGATTTTGTCGCCGACAGCGAGCAGCCGAGCACTTTGGCGATTTCATCGTAGCTCAGTTCATCCTGGCGGCAAAGCAGGATGGCGAGGCGCTGGTTTTCCGGCAACTCGGCCAGGGCCTGTTCGATCTTTTCCTCCAGCTCGCCGTGCAACAGCCGCTCGGGCGCC
>JADGNS010000956.1 GCA_017883355.1 Candidatus Solibacter sp. | reverse complement strand
TGTCCGAACAGGCAATTTACATGGTGAACTCCTTTCAGTTCACAAGATCAGCCAGGCTTATCCTGGCATACCGACCGTTAGGGAGCGTTGTACTACGGCAGTGTCTCCCCGAGCACCTTCGCCGTCTGCTCGGCGCGGAATTGGCGCAGGCGCTCGCGCAACTCGGGACGGCTATTGGCCAGGATGGCAATCGCCAGCAACGCGGCATTCCTGGCCCCGGCGGCGCCGATAGCCAGCGTTCCCACCGGAATTCCGGCCGGCATCTGCACCGTGGAAAGCAGCGAATCCAGACCCTTCAGCGCGGCACTCTGCATCGGCACCCCGAGCACCGGGAGCAAGGTATGCGCCGCACATACTCCTGCCAGGTGGGCCGCACCGCCCGCCGCGGCCACGATCACTTCCATCCCGCGGCCCTCGGCGGCGCTCACATACTCGGCCGTCTCTTTCGGCGTGCGGTGCGCCGAAAGCACGCGGCATTCGTGTTCCACGCCGAATCTGGTCAGCACCTCATCGGCCTGGCGCATGACTTCCCAGTCCGACTTGCTGCCCATGATCACTGCAACCAGTGGATGGGCGCTCACGGCTACTGCCCCTGCGCCAGGGTATACCCGGCCTTGCCGTCAAAATTGCGCAGCGTCTCGGTGACCGCGATGTCGATTCCCGCATCGGAGATGCGGCGGACCACATCGAGCAGTTTGCCCATGTCGGTCCCGGCTGCCGCCTGGAAGCGGCAGCGGAAGCTGTCGGTGCAGAAGGTTTCCTTCCGTCCCGCCGGCCAGACCTTGACGCCGCGGTTGTCGATCATCTCCAGGCTCACGCCTTCGCCCGCCAGTTTGCCCACCGCCGCGGCGAGGCTGTCGGGATCGCGCGACGGCCAGTAGACAAAGACGTCGATGCCCTTCAGTTCCATGGCGACGGCGGGCCGCTGTGCCTGCGCTGCTGCCGCCACCGCCGCCGGGCGATGCGCGTAGGTGACCGGCTTCAGGATGTTCGGCTTCTGTCCCATGCGCTCGATCACCGCCGCCGCGAATTCCTTGGTCCCCACCTTTTTCGTGCTCACCCCTTCGGTGAAGACGTCATAGGTGTGCACGCCATCCTCAATGGTGCGCAGCCAGGCATTGTGTACCTTGGCCGCGACTTCGGGCTGGTCGATGTGCACCAGCATCAGCACCGCTCCCAGCAGCAGGCCCGAGGGGTTGGCCAGGTTCTGCCCGGCCCGCCGCGGGGCGGACCCGTGAATGGCTTCAAACATGGCGCAACTCTCGCCGATGTTGGCCGACCCGGCGAGGCCCACGGAGCCGGCGATCTGCGCCGCTACGTCGCTCAGGATGTCCCCGTACAGGTTCGGCATCACGATGACGTCGAACGCCGTCGGCGTGTCCGCCATCTTGGCGGCGCCGATATCGACGATCCAGACTTCCTTCTCAATGTCGGGATACTGCTTGCCGATTTCGTCGAATACCTGGTGGAACAGCCCGTCGGTCATCTTCATGATGTTGTCCTTCATGAAGCAGGTGACCTTCTTGCGGTTGTGCAGGCGCGCGTACTCGAACGCGTAGCGCACAATCTTCTCGCTGCCCGGACGCGAAATCAGCTTGATGCAGGACATGACTTCCGGCGTCATCTGATATTCGATGCCGGCGTAGAGGTCCTCTTCGTTCTCGCGCACGATCACGACATCCATACCGGGGTGCTTGGTGTCGATGAACGGGTGATAGGAGACGCACGGCCGCACGTTGGCGTACTGCCCGAGGGTCTTGCGGGTGGTCACGTTGAGGCTCTTGAAGCCGCCGCCCTGCGGTGTGGTGATGGGAGCCTTGAGGAAAACCTTGGTCCTGAGGAGCGAATCCCAGGAGCTGGGGTCAATGCCGGCGGAATTGCCGCGCAAATAGACCTTTTCGCCGATCTCGATGGTCTCGATCTCGAGCGCGGCGCCCGCCGCCTCCAGTATCTGGAGCGTGGCGTTCATGATTTCCGGGCCGATGCCGTCGCCGTGGGCGACCGTGATAGGAGTTTTCGTGGACATAGGGGAACAACCAGGATATTGGAATGCACCACATCGCGCAAGCAGACTTCGCAGTCTTTTTCTACAATTGTGTGCTTTGGCCCAGGCCGGACTGTGGCATGAGGCTCCGCCAGTGCGGGTGGGGCAGGCTGGCAGCCGGCTGGCAGCCTGCCGAATGCCACGGATCACTGATTGGGGTGCACCGTCACCGCAGTCGCCGCGCCGCCGTGCAAAACATCGTTGGCGAAGAAAAACTTGCCGTCGCTCGGTACCATCATGATCTGCACTTTGTCGCTCAACTTATCGGCAATAATCTTCTGCAACAGCATCGGATTATCCTTCAGCACTCCCGCTTCCAGCCGCATCTTGTCGGCATCCGCCTTGGACATCGATTCCACCCGGTCCACTTCCGCCTGATTCATCAGCTTGCGATGCTCCAGTTCCGCCTTGCCATCGATCACCCGCGCCTGCGCGCGCGCCTCGGCTTCCAGGCGGGTCTGTTCGATCTGCTTCTGCTTCAGCGGCAGGGTGTACTGCATAGCGTCGGACTGGGCCTTGGCGCGCAGCACCGTGGTCTGCGCCTCGCCCTCGGCCTGCGTCACCTGGCGCGCCTTCTCCGCCAGCGCCTCCAATTCCGCGGTCCGCACCATCTTCTGCTTGACCTCGACCTCGACGGAGAGCCGATCGTTTTCCTGTTCCTTCAGCAGGACGCCTTCCAGCCCCTTGGCGTACTCGGCGGGAAGCTCGATGTCGCGCAGCATGACTTCTTTCACCTCGATGGCGTCCGGCGCGAGTTTGCGCGTGATGGCCGCCGCGGCTTCCTTGCGGATCTCCTCGCGGCGCGCCGCGAACAGGTCGCGCACCAGATAATTGGGCGCGATCTCGCGGAACGCGCTCGCCACCACGGGCGGCACCAGTTGCTTGTCGACGGGCTGCGGCAGATTGGTATGAATGAACGCCAGGCGGTGGGCGTCGATGCGGTAGCGTACCGCCACCGCCAGCCCCACCGACAGCCCTTCGCGCGTCTGCACCTTGAGCGATTCCGCGGCCTTCTCGCCAAGCGTGGTCTGGAAGAGTTGATCGCGCATGTC
>JADGNS010000955.1 GCA_017883355.1 Candidatus Solibacter sp. | reverse complement strand
CGAGCGTATCGTTACTCTGCCCGGGGTTCGTTCCGCCGGGGCCGCCAACTTTATCCCGATCAACACCCAGAGCTGGGGGCAGGACATTTATATCGAAGGTGGCGCGCCCCGTCCCGCCGGAGATTTCCTCTGGGTCGGGCACCGCTCCGTCAGCCTCGACTACTTTCGTACCATCGGGATGCGCCGGTTGCGAGGGCGGGATTTCGAGGGGCAGGATGCGCGATTGCCGGTGAGCGTCATCAACGCGAAGATGGCTCGCACGTTCTGGCAGAGCGAAGACCCGATTGGCAAGCGCTTCAAGATCGGCGTCCACTCGAATCGCTGGATCTCGGTCATAGGCGTGGTGGCCGACGTGAAGTACTTCGGCTTGGAAGAAGAGGCAATTCCAGAGATGTACTTTCTGGAGCTCATGCCGCGCATGACGCTGGTCGTCCGCGGCGAGCGGGATGCCGCCGGCCTCGCCGCCGCGGTTCGTGGAGCGGTTCATGCCGTGGATCGCGACCAGCCGGTCTCCGACATTCGAACCATGGAAAACATCATCGCCGATTCCTCTGCCCCCCGCCGCCTGACCATGCTGCTCACGGGCCTCTTCGCGGCGATGGCGCTCGTCCTCGCAGGCATCGGACTCTACGGGCTGATTTCCTACTCGGTGGCGCAGCGGAGCCACGAGTTTGGCGTACGCATGGCGATCGGCGCACAGCGCTCAGATATCTTGCGCGGCGTCTTGACCGATGGTTTGCTCCTGTGGGTGATTGGTGCCTTCACGGGACTTGCCGGGGCCTGGGTGTTGACCACCATGATGAACAGCGTACTGTTCGGCGTGGACGCGCACGACGCGGCGATATTCGGTATCGTGCCCGTGGTGTTGGGAGCAGTCGCCCTTCTGGCCAGTTATGTGCCGGCGCGCCGGGCGGCGAACATCGATCCTATAAAGGCGCTCAGATACGAGTGAACTCGGGCGGCGGTAATTAACCGCCGCGCAGGCCGCAGGAAGAATGCCCACGAATGGGGCATGGCAGGCGCGTTGCTCGTGTGCCCGTCTATTTCGTGGACACTGCCTCAGCTTCGTGGACACTACGTTAGCTGAACTTCACCAGGTCCCAGGGCTTGCGATACGGACGGAAGAGGTATCGATTCGCTTCCTCATCGTCGCGGAAGCTCGCTTTCGCGGCGTCCCACGTCAGTTTGCGGCCCGTCCAGTACGCCACGTTGCCGATGCAGGCGATGGTGGTGGCGCGGGCCCCCACTTCGATATTGGCGAAAGGCTCTTTGCGGCCACGCACGTTATCCACGAAGTATTTCGTGTGTAGGGGCGTCGGCTCGTCCTCGTTCATGTGCATCCTCTCGGCGGCGACAGCCGGAGCCATTGCGGGCTGACCGCCGCGCCCGCCGCGCCCGCCGCCACGCACCTCGGGGTAGAGTTCCATCCCGATACGGTCCACGAAAAGCGCCGCCTCGGTCCCATAGAAAGCCATGCCGTGCGGGCGGTCTTCACTTCCCCTCATGCCGTAGTAACGCATGCCGGGCGTCCTTCCGCCCAACCCATGCCCGTTGTACACGCAGGCCTCGTAACTCATGACGAAGTTCGGATACTCAAAGGTCGCCTGCTGGAGATCCAGAATGTCGCCCGAGCGATCCTTGTCGAACCTCACTCCCGAGGACGATACCTTAAGCGGAGTGTCCGCTCCCATGATCTGGTGCACCGAGTCGAAACGATGGTTTCCATAATCGCTGATCAGACCGTTGGTATAGTCCATGAACGATCGGTAGTTCAGCCGCGCCCGGTTGTACGGAACCTTGGGCGCGGGTCCCAGCCATGCGTCCCAATTCAGATCGGCCGGCGGCTCGCTGTCCGGGACCGGCGCCGAACCCATGCGGCTCATGTAGTTCCACACGCGCACAAAATGTACTTCGCCGATCTTCCCGCCCTGCACCATTTTGGCCGCCTCGGCGATGTGATCGGCCGCGCGGTGCTGCGTCCCGATCTGCACGATCCGCTTGTTGCGGCGCACCGCCTCGATCATCGCCTTGGCCTCCCCCACGCGGTACATCACGGGCTTTTCCAGGTACACGTCTTTGCCGGCTTCGCAAGCCAGGATCAGCATGGGCGCGTGCCATTGGTCCATCGTGGCAATGATCACCGCATCGATGTCCTTATCCGCCAGCAGAGCGCGAAAGTCTTTGAACGTCTTCGCCTCGGGCGCCCACCGCTTCGCCGTCGCGATCCTGGATTCATACACGTCGCACAGCGCGGCCATCTCGACATTCCGGGCCTCTTTCAGCCGCGGATCCAGGTTTCCGTTGTGGTAGTTCTCAAAGGCCACCGCCTGGATGTCCTCCGGCGTGCCGCGCATCAACCGCGCGTCGAACGTGCCCCGGCCTCCGCACCCGATCAGGCCGACACGAAGCTTCTCGTTGGCGCCGAAGACCCGGTCGGCGGACGCCGCGGTCCACGCGGCGATTCCCGCATTCATCGACTTTTTCACGAAATCGCGTCGTTCCATCGTCAGTCCTTTCCGTTCCGGTATTTCACGGCCTTGTTATAGACTGCAACATATCATAAACTCGCTCCAGATGCCCAACGATGCCGTGCGGATCGGGTTCGTCGCCTGCGTACACCCGATCTACGATCTGCCGCCGGTCGCCAGACAGCGGCAGGACGCCATCGAGGAATTGCGGCGAGCGGGATGCGACGTGATTGCGGCCGAGACTCCCCGCACTGCCGCGGACGCCGTTGAGATTGCGGCTCGCCTGCGTGACAGCGCCATCGACGTCGTGCTCCTCTTCTTTTGCACCTGGGTCGCGGAAGAGATCACCCTGACGCTGGCCGCGGAACTCCGCGATGTCCCGCTGTTGATCTGGGCGCTGCCGTATCTGGATAAGGACGTCCCGATGCCCTCGCCCATCAGCGGCCTCGTGGCTTCCGGTTCGAATATCCGTCGGTCCGGCAAGCGTTTCGTGTGGCTCGTCGGGCACGTGACACCCGCTCAGGTGCGGCAAGTGGCACGCGCCGCCAGGGCAGGGAAGGTGGCCGTGAACCTGCGGCAGGCGCGGTTCGGCATGGTGGGCTCGCCGTGTCCGGGCATGCTGGATGTGG
>JADGNS010000954.1 GCA_017883355.1 Candidatus Solibacter sp. | reverse complement strand
CATCCGGATGGAGCTCATACGGCCCGATCAACTCGCGCGACCGGGCCATGGTGACGGCGTGCCCCCATCCGGTGCCGCCCTCCGCGGTCAGCAGATGGTAGTAACCGTCGCGTTTGTAGAGATGCGGCCCTTCGGTGAAGCCTATGGACGTTCCCTCGAAAATCAGATGAGTTTCCCCAACCAGTTTGCGCTCATCGACGGAGTACTCCTGCAAGACGATTCCCGAAAAACGGTTGTGACCCGGCCGATGGTCCCAGAGCATGTTCAGGAGGTACTTCCGGCCGTCGTTGTCATGGAACAGAGAAGGATCGAAGCCGCTGCTGTTAAGGTAAACCGGGTCTGACCACTCGCCGTCGATGCGCGGGCTGGTGACAAGGTAATTGTGCGTGTCCCGCAGCGACGCCCCGGCGCCTGCTCCCTGGGTGGTGCGTCCGTAGCGCTTCACGTCGGTGTAGATCAGGTAAAACAGGCCCTCGGCGTAGGTCAGGCAGGGCGCCCAGACGCCACATGAATCCGGGTCGCCGAGCATGTTTAGCTGGCTGGCGCGGTTCAACGGGCGCGTCAGCAAGCGCCAATGGACCAAATCTCGCGAGTGGTGGATCTGGACCCCCGGATACCATTCGAAAGTGGAGGTAGCGATGTAGTAGTCGTCGCCGACGCGGAGAATCGAAGGATCGGGATTGAATCCGGGCAGGATCGGATTGCGGATTCGCGAAGGGTTGTCGGACATATTCAGACTCTTTCCAGATTCGTCTCGCGCACCAGTGACCATAAAACCACCGCGCCAACCAGATCGAGCACACCCAGGCAGACAAAGAACGGAGTGTAGCCGACCGTGGCGACCAGGCCGCCAATTAGTAGGGAGAAGATCAGCAAACCCGCGTTGCCCAACGTGCCGGCCATTCCGGCGACGGTGGCGACTTCGTTCTTCCGGAACAGATCGGAGGACATCGTGATGACAGTCACTGAGAGCGTCTGGTGCGCGAAACCACCGAGGCTGAGGAGGGCGATGGCGGCATAGGAACTCTGCACGCTCCCGACGAAGCCCACGCCCAGCATCAGGCAGGCTCCCAACGTGAAGGCACAACGCCGGGCGTTGATCACGCTGAGGCCGGCTCGTTTTTGAAGTGTCATGGCCACCAGTCCGCCAAACATACAGCCGAAATCGGCGGCAAGAAAGGGGAGCCAGGCGAACATCGCAATCTGGCGCAGATCCATATGGCGGACACTGCTCAAATATAGCGGCAGCCAGAAACTCAGAGTGCCCCAAGTCGGATCGGCCAGGAAACGGGGCAGCGCGATTCCCCAGAAGTTGCGCTGCCTGAGGATCTTTGCCATCGAGGGGCGGGACCCGTCACTTTGCAGGTGCGTCTCCTGTCCCGACGAGATGTAGTTCTTCTCCTCCTCCGAGAGGGCGGGGTGGCGGTTGGGCGATTGATAGAACAGCAGCCACAGCACCACCCAGACCAGTCCCAGGCTGCCCGTAATCACGAACGCCGCGCGCCAGTTGTAAATCAAGATGGCCCAGGCCACCAGCGGCGGGGCGATCATGGAGCCGACGGAAGCGCCAATATTGTAGACACCGCCGGCGAGTCCGCGCTCCTTGGCGGGAAACCACTCCGAGGTCGCCTTCATGCCAGCCGGGTTGGCGGAGCCTTCGCTAAACCCCAGCAGGCCACGAAGCCAGGCAAACGCCTGCCAGGTGTTGGCAAAGCAATGCGACATGTTCACCAGCGACCAGGCGACAGCGAAGATGGCAAAACCGATCTTGAGACCGACTACGTCCAGAACATAACCGCAGATTGGCTGCGCCATGATGGCGCCCTGAAAGGCGCCGACAATCCACGAATACTGTTGCGTGGTGATGTGCAGGTCTTTGAGGACGGTAGGGGCGGCGACGGCAAGGGTGCTGCGCGTAAGGTAGTTGATGATCGAGCCGAGCATGATGAGGACGATCATCCACCATCGGAGCCCCCTGATTTTGAGTGTCACCGAGACGTTTTCCTATGAATGACTGCAACGAATGACTGCGCCGGAGACACCGGCCGAATGCGATCATATCATGAGGCTCCTGGAGATAATGAGGGGATCCATGCTGCTCAAAAAGTCCTTCTGGTTGACCGTTGTTCTGGCGGCCTCCGCCCACGCGGCCGAGCGCCCGCGAATCGAGTTTCATCTGGCCCAACCTTGGCACCTGGCGCCTCAGCCGAAAGTCGAGAAAGGAGCGCTACTGGCCTGATTTCATCGGCGGGCTTTGCATGATGCGCCGCATCCGCTCCCCTACGGCGGCGGCCTTTTCGTTCTTCCCCTGCCTTCGGTAGACCGCCTGGAGTGCCGTCGCGGCCGATAGCTGGAGCGGATCCAATTCCAGGGCTCGCTCCAAATGCGCGGCGGCTTGCTCCACCTGGCCGGACTCCAGACTGGCGATGCCGACGTCCTCTTCGCTGGTGGCGCTGTTCGGCGCCAATTGCAGCACCCGCTCGAAAGCCTTGAGCGCTTCCAGCGGCTCTTTCCCCAGCAGCAGCGCGCGTCCAATTCCCTTGAGTACGCCGATATCGTCCGGCGCGGCTCTCTGCACCTCGGTCAGCATGCGGTACCCGCGCACAATCTGAGCGGGAGAGCGGCTGGAAACGCCGGCGTTCAGGTAGGCGAGCGCCAGGTTGCGCGCCCGTAACTCCGGCTCGGGATCGCGCCACGCCACCAGGTCCTCCGATGGCGAGCCCGCCTCATCCGGCGCCGGCCGTCTTGTGATCCGATGATCCGTGAACACGGTATGCCCGCCATCCTGCGCCTGTCTCCGCTTCATGTGGCAGCTCACGCAGTTGGCATCGGTGGGATGCGACTTCGGCAGCTTACCCTGGTGGCACGCCTGGCAGCGGGCGCTGTAAGTCCGGGACGTGGCCGCTACCCGCGGGTGGGGATCGTGGCAGGTTCCGCACCACAACTTACCCTGGCTGTTGCGCGCGCACGCGCTCAATGCCAACTGCTCCGCGTGGCTGATCACTTTGAAGGCGCGGGCTCTGGCGCCGGTGTAGACCGTGAACACCTCTTCCAGCCGCTGGCCCGGACGAAAGTGGTCAAAATCCATGCCCGGATTCA
>JADGNS010000953.1 GCA_017883355.1 Candidatus Solibacter sp. | reverse complement strand
TGGCGGAGGCGGCGCTGGTGGATGAATCGCAGCGCGCCCAGATCCGTTCCAACGAGTTGAACCGCGACCAATCCAAGATCGAAATGGGGCGGGCTGAAGCCAATGTCAAGAAGATGTCGGTGAAGACGCCCATGGACGGCATCATCGTCATGCAGAGCATCGTGCGCAACGGCGAATTCGGCCAGATCCGCGAGGGCGATGGGGTTGCCGCCGGACAGCCGTTCGTGCAAATCGTGGACCCGACTTCCATGGTGCTCAGCGCCACGGTGAATCAGGTGGATGCCGAGAAATTGCGTTTGGGCATGAAGGCAGCCATCCACATGGATGCCTATCCCGACATCGAACTGCCCGGTACCCTGGTCGGTATCGGGGCCATGGCCAAGGCGAGTACCTTCCGGGCCCGCTACGTGGGCGAAATTCCCGTGCGCATCAAGCTCGAGAAGATGGATGCACGGGTAATTCCGGATCTGACGGGTAGCGCCGAAATCATTCTCAACTCCGAACGGAGCACCATGATCGCTCCCCTCTCCGCGGTCTTCGCGGAAGAAGGCGGATCCTACGTGTTCGTCCAGGGTCCCGACGGCTGGATCAAGAAAAAGGTGGAACTTGGACTACCCAGTTTCACCATGGTTTCGATCCGCTCGGGAGTTCAAAAAGGAGACGTAATCGCGCTACAGCGCCCCATGTAGCCGCGCGTTTACTACAGGAAGCAAACCATGGCATCTAAGGATCAACGGCCCAGCCAGCGGCTGGGTAAATCGAACCCGCGCAGAGTCAAGATCATCACCTGGGCTTTGGGCCTCGCGCTTTGCGGCGGCGGCGTGGTAGCGGCGTACAAATACACCGGGACCACGGAGGTGGAAGTGGCGGTGGCCCGCGTACGCCGCGGCGATTTTATCATCAGCGTGCGCACCCGGGGCGACATTAAGAGCGCGCGCTCGCTCGTTCTGAAAGCGCCGCAGGTGCCCGGCCTGCGCATTGTCAAACTGGCTCCGGCTGGACGTCCGGTAAAGAAGGGCGAGGTGGTGGTGGAGTTCGACGGCTCCCAGCAGGATCAGAACATCATCAACCGCACCAATAGCGTGCGCGCGGCCGATGGCAACATTGTGCAGACCAAGGCGACGCAGAAGATCGACAACGAAGCCGACTCCATGAACAAGATGTCCAGCGAGTACGATCTGGAGCGCTCCAAACTCGACGCCAGCAAGGCCGAGGTGTTGTCGGCGATCGAAGGGGAGAAGAACCGGATTCAAGTCGGGGTCTCCGAAGGCTCCCTGCAAACCGTCAAGGCCTCGATCAATGCGCACCAGGTGGGACAGAACGCCGACCTGAGCCGCCTCAACCAAGCCAAGGACAAGGCGGTCCGCGACTTGGGTACGGCGCAGGGCTACCTGGGCATGATGCAGTTGCGCGCGCCCATCGATGGCGTCGTGAACCTGCTGCCCAACTTCCGTTCCCAGGGGTCGTTCGGCCAATCGACGCCCCCATTCAAAGAGGGCGACAATGCCTGGACGGGCGCCGAGATCGCCGAAATTCCGGATCTTTCGGAGATGTATGTGGATCTTAAACTGGAAGAGGTCGACCGCGGCAAGCTGAAACTCGGGCAGGACGTCCGTATCCGCGTCGATGCCATTCCAGATAAGGAATTCACCGCCACGCTGGATTGGATCAGCCCCATAGCGGCGCTGGTTTTCCGGGGTGGTTCCACGGCGGAGAAATCCTTCCCCGCGCGCGCCACCATCTCCCATCTGGACCCCCGTTTGCGGCCGGGCATGAGCGCTTCCACGGAGGTCATCATTGAACGCCAGCCGGACGCGCTGCTGATTCCGGCTCGGGCCAGCTTTTCCAAAGGGGGCAAGCCGGCGGTTTACCAGCAGGTGGGGAAGGCATTCGTGACCCGCGCGATCGAGGTCGGCAGGCAGAACGATGACGACGTCATTGTGACCGGCGGTTTGAAGGAAGGCGACGTCGTGACGCTGGAAAGCCCGGCCGAAGCGGCCAAACGAGCCAAGAAGAAACTGTAGCTAGACGTGCCGGGGCGCGCCGCGGGGTGTGCACGCCGGCGGGATTTCGATTCTCCATGAAAAAGGCAATTTTTCGTACTCTCGGGTTGGTGATCGTCGCCGGTGGCGGCTGGTACGGCTACCACTATTACAGGCAAATGCCGGCACGGCAGGAGCAGATTCCAACCGCTAAGGTGCAGCGCGGCGATGTGGTGATCCGCGCCTTTTCGCGCGGCGAACTGCGCGCGGCACGCACCGTGACCGTGATCGCGCCCAACCTCTTTGGCACCGTCCAGGTGACCGATCTGTCGCCCGTGGGCTCCCTGGCTAAGGAAAAGGACCTGCTCGTCGAATACGACGACAGCGAACGCCAGAGCGCGCTCGAAGAGGCGCGCCTCAGCGTCCAGTCCGATGACGAACAGCTCAAGAAGGCTAAGGCCGACCTGGCCATCACGCAGAGCCAGGACGCGGTGACGCTGTTGAAGACGCGGTATAACGTGCGCCGCGCCGAACTCGACGTGCAGCGCAACCCGATCATCGCCGAGATCGACGGCAAAAAGAACGTGCTCAACCTGGAACAGCAGAAGCGCGCGCTTGTGCAACTGGAAACCGACATGGCGGCCCGCCAGGAGCAGGCCGATTCCCAATTGGCCGTGCTGACGGAGCATCGCAACCGCACCCTGAGCGATGTGCAGCGCGAATTGCAGCGCATTGCCTTGTGCAAGAGCCTGGCGCCCATCACCGGCCTCGTCGCCGTCAAGCAGAACCGCGCCGGCATGTTCAACTTTGGCACCCAAATGCCGGACATTCGCGAAGGCGACACGTTGCAGCCCGGCATGCCGGTGGTGGATATTCTGGATCTTTCGGAAGTCGAAGTCTGGGCCAAGGTGGGCGAGTTGGATCGCGCCAATCTGAAGGAAGGGCAGGAGGCGATCCTGCAACTGGATGCCATCCCCGATAAGCGTTTCAACGGCAAGATCAAGGCCATGAGCGGCACCGCCACGTCGGACGTTTTCAGCGGCGATCCCTCCAAGAAGTTCGACGTCGTCTTCGCGGTCGACATGCCGCAACTTTTGGCGGGCGTGGGCATGAAGCCG
>JADGNS010000952.1 GCA_017883355.1 Candidatus Solibacter sp. | reverse complement strand
CCCTGGACACCGGAAAGCCAGGCAACGCTGTGGCCCACCACTTTGCCGTTCTCGTAGATGTCCACGTCCTCGCCCATGTAGTAGACATCATTGGTGACGGAGTACCCGCCGATTGTGACCGTGAAGTGGACTCGTCTGTTGGGCTGGGGACGAGGCACCACGCCGGTCCAGTCTACGACAAGACGGTTCTTCTGCTCCTATCTTGCAGGTACGCGCCCGCGCACCTACAGTTCAACGGTATGCGACTGCCGGCGGAACCCAAAAACTGGGCCAACTTCCGGGTTGCCGACCAACAGGGAGCCGGATACGGCGGCCTCAATCGTGAGTAATCCGCGGCGCGATCCGAACCGCTTCAGTAACGGAACTGACAGCCCGGACCTAGCTCGAGTAGGCCCATGGGGTCGAGGTGCACTATTGAACCCCCAGGGGCGGGATGGCCCTGTGGTTGTCAGCGCTTCTTCCGGCTAGCAGGGCCCTTCGCCTGCTTCCCGGGCGACGTGACCTTCGGCGCCGGCAAGATCACCTTGTGCACCGGCATCACGGCCGGCGTTCCCAGATCGATTCCGAGTTGTTGAAGGATGGGCATCAGGGTCTTCCCGAACTTGTCGAACGCCGCCTGCGATGTCCAGACATCGAACACCATCAGATTGTCTTTCGGGCCAAACGCCGCATGGTACGAACGTCCAGCCGGATTGCCCGCCCCGGCCTTCTTCAATAGCTTGATGCACTCGTCGTATTTCGCCGCTGACATGCCGGCAGCAGAGAAGTAGATCCCTATCGCCATGAACATTAGCCTCTTTCTTGCGCCTCAACACCGCCAGACTGGCGGCGTGGCCCGTTGATTGTACTACAAATTCCATGGTCGGCCATCCGGAAGTCGGGGCATGAGGCGCCGTTCCAACTTCCGGTCCGCCGCAGTCCATGCCCTTTTCGCTCCACAGTAACGGGACTTGGCTATTCGCTCCGGAGAGTCCAGTCGATTGTGACGGCGCAGACCTTAGTTGGCGGGCGTCTGCGCCGGTGGTTCCGCACGCTGCAGTGTTCACTAGCGTCCGCCCACGGGCAATAGTGGCATCCCGGAGACTGGACCAGCCCGGCCCGCGGCCGACGGCCCAATGGAAGGAAAGACGGTTCCACGGCCCGACTCCGCAAACGCACACCTCTCTCACCGTTGCGGCGGTTTCTACCAAGCTACTTCGGTGCGGCGAAGGTGAGCGCTATGGTCGCCATCGCCGTGCCCGCCTGCGAGATCCACTGGTCGTGATCGTAAGGGAATCCGCTCTGAAAATAGGGCTGGAAGGCGAAGGCGCGCGTGACAACGTGCCAGGTACCATCCTCGTGTTGCGTGCCCAGCAGGTAGTTGACACCACGCTGGTAGACCGCGTCAGTTGCTGGCATCCCGGACTCGTGCAACGCCCATAGCGCTTCTCCAGTGGCGTAGGCATCGGAGGGCAGATTGTCTGTCTGGCCCCAACCGCCATCAGCACGCTGTTTGGAAAGCAGTTGCTGGACTCGGTTCGCGGGAGCTTTGCGTCCTGACCAGGCGATCCCCAAAATCTGCATGGTGCGATCTTCCGTCGTTCGCGGCTCGGCGCGTTCGAGCCAGGTGGCAGCGCGCCCCACACGGTCGTCGAATTCGCTCTTGCGCCCAGGCATCGCGTAGAGGCTCAGCGCGCGGATGCCCATGGCGGTGTGAGAGAATCCACCGTCCTCGAGCGGAGGGCGGACGGCACCATAGTTGGGCCAATCGCCCTCCTTGCGCTGCATCGCGGCGATGTGATGGAGCATCGCGTCCGTGGCCAGCGTCGGGGGCACTCCGGAGGCGGCCATTTGCATTAGTGAGATCTCCTGCGAATCCACGCCGGGTGGAGGATCCTGCACCTGGAAGAGTTGCTGCTCGATGGCGCCGCGCAGGCTGGCGGTGGCGCGCGCTGCGCGACCTTCCAGGTCGTATTCGGCGGGGATGCCGAGAGGCTTCGCCGCCGCCACGGCAAGCCCATTGAGGTGCTGGGCGTGGCAGGAGAGGCAACCGCCCGTACCCAGAAACTTCGTTGCGGGATCTCGCGAGACGGCTAGTGCCTTCGCGATGGCTTCGCGCGCAGTGCGGCGGGGCGCAGGAACTGCCCGGACGGCGGATTTCACAGGCGTAAGACCAAAAAGCGGCAGGATCGCCGGATCCTGGTAGCGGCCAGCCCAATCCTTCGCAACCTCGCGCGCCGCACCCTTCGCCAGCAGTAACTCGACGATCTTCGGATTGGCGTGGTCGTTGGCCACGGCGAAGTCGAGAGCTGTGGCCTTGCGCACATCCTTCGCATCGATCTCCGCGCCGGCTTTGACCAGCGCCTCAACAGCCTCATAATTGGCCATGCCGGAGGCGAGTTGCAACGCCGTCAGATGGCCGAGCGCGATGGGCCCATTCTTCACTACTTCGAGAGTGTCGCTGCTCTTGGCGTTGATAGCGGCGCCGTGCTCGATCAGCAGTTTGACTGCTGCCGCGTTGCGATCGCCGTTACCGGCAGCGGCTATCAGCGCCGTGAAGCCGCCGCCATCCGCGGTGTTCACGTTGGCGCCATTTGCCAGCAGCAGACGGATTAGTTCGATGTGGTTGGATGAGGCCGCCTGCTCCAGAACGCTCATGCCGCCCTCGTCGCGGGCGTCCACGTTGGCGCCTTTTTCGATCAGAAGCTGGGCCGCCTCGATCGCTCCATCGTATGCGGCGGCGATCAGCAAGGGCGTGCGTCCGAGTTTGGAGCGTGCGTCGACCTTGGCGCCCTTTGACATGAGCAGTCTTACCTTGGCGGCATCACCGGCGCACCACATGAGCGGAGTCGCGCCAAAGTCGTTGGCGGCGTTGGGGTCGGCCCCGGAGTCGAGAAGAATACGCATGCTTTCCAGACTACCGAGGGCTGCGGAATACATGAGCGGCGAGTTGCCACGCCCGTCGCGGGCTTTGGGCCCCGGGCTGTCGATCAATTTCTTGAGAGTCGGCAGATCGTTGTTTCGGATGGGTAGATAGAACGGGCTGTTCTCAGCGGCCGGGCAGAGGACAGTGAGTATGAGCGTGAGTGCGGCAACGTGAGCCTTCATGGTTCCCCTTGTGC
>JADGNS010000951.1 GCA_017883355.1 Candidatus Solibacter sp. | reverse complement strand
CTTCAGCCCGCCCCATTTCGATCTTGGATTGGTCGCGGTTCAACTCGTTGGAACGGATCTGGGCGCGCTGCGATTCATCCACCAGCGCCGCCTCCGCCAGCAACTGCTTATACTTGGCGGCATTCTCCTCCACCGTGAGTTTGAACTTCTCGGCATCAATGGCGCTGCGCACGTCGGCGGTTTTGAGATCGAGGACGGCTCTGTCCCAATCGGCCTTGGCCGAGCGTACGGATTGATCGTGCGCTTCCTTCACCGACGCCAGGTTGGCCAACATCTTCTTGACCATGTTCTCCTGCTGCACCGCGGTGTCTTTATAATCGTCGAGGCGCAGCAACTGGTTCTGCGGATCGAACTCGGCCACGATGTCTCCGGTCTTCACGTGAACTCCGGGTTTGGCGAGTTTCATCAGCACGAGGCTGAAATCGTTCATCGGCCCACCGCCACCGCCGCCGCCGCCGCCGCCGCCACCACGGCCACCGTCGCCACCGCGGTTCATATCACTTCGGCTGCCTTGAATGCGCGGCGCCATGAGGGCGAAAAAGTTCTGCGCGTTCACGGTCCCGTTGACGCGGACGGTGGCATGCAGATCGCCCAACCCGACCACCCCGGTCGTAACCGAGATCAGCGAGCCCTTGGCGGCAGCTTTAGCGTCGCTCTGAGTCTTGAAATAATATGCTGCCCCGGCGCCGATAATCAGCACGGCGACGAGGATTCCCCACATCCCGGTCCGCCGTCTTGGCACATGAATGACCTTCGGCGGGACCGCGGAGGGTCCTGGTTTCGGTGGTCCCTGCGGCCCGTCTGGAGTGGGCACACTACTTGGATTCGGTTGCATGGATTCCTTCCAAAGCTCTGAGGCTTGGCTCTACTTGTGTGGTTGCGTCCATCGAGAAGACGACTTCCGGCGCCGAAAGGTTATCCCCGATAGCTCAAAAGTTCATTTTTTTGTAGCCCTTAAGAACCGGTAACGGCCTCGATTTGGCCCGCGTCCCGCCCAATACCTGTCGCGTTTTGGCGACACTACACGGATCTATTTTAAAATTAATCACTTACGGTCCAGACGGCGCGTCCCGCGGATCAGAAAAGAACATCAAAGTCGAGCGTAAAACGGCGGCCCCGGTGGCCGAAGAAGTAGCCAAATGCCGGATCGGCGACGTTGGGGTGGACGGCTTCCGGATTGAAGTGGTTGGTCAGGTTGAAAGCGCTTACGGACAGCCGCACGGCGTACTGCGGATGCACCTGGAAGTCCTTGGAAACGCGAGAATCCACCGAAAGGAACCGGGGGAACCTCCGGGTGTTGGGAACTCCCACATAGTCCTGCTCGGCGTTCGTCACTACATAAGGAAAACCGCTGCGGTATTCGATCACCGGGGCGATGCGGAATTTCCAGGGCAACTGCAGCAACCCCCAGGTGAGGAACCGGTTGGGCAGGTCCGCGGGCGAATTGCCGAACTGGTTTGGCCGCACGATGGGGAACGGAAACGTCCCCAGGAAGCTGCCGAAATCGTTGAGGTCCCCGCGCCCCTTACTACGTATGTAGGAAAACATCAACTGGCGCTCTTCGCCGAGGCGGAAACGCGCCGACAGCTCAAACTGGCGGTAGCGCGCTCCGCCGCTTCCGGATAGCAGGTGGGCGCCCAGGTTGGTCGCCGGGTCGGGTGCTACCGGGTTGAGGATCACCAGGCCGTCCGACAGGCTCTGCATGAAACCGGTGCGCAGCTTCAGGTAGTGTCCGAACGGTTGCTCCACCTGCATGGTCCAGTTGATGCTGCGCGGCGAGAAGTTTCCGTCGATCGGCTCCTGAAAAGTGAACGGGTGCCTGACCTTGGTTTGCCCCAGGGTATTGAGGTAGAGGTACGGCCCTCCGGAGAGATTCCCGGCGGCATCGAAATAGGCGATCGACTGGTCCGGATATTTGTTGAACACGTAGACGTTCAGCGGCACGTGGTCGTAGAAGAAACCGAAGCCGCCGCGCACCGTGGTACCCTGCCCGGGTATCGGATTCCAGGCCAGCCCGGCGCGCGGAGCCACGCGAAACGCGCCGGAAACCTGCTGCGATTCCACCCGTGTCCCCAGATCGAGGCTGAACCGCGGGGAGACGATCCAGTGGTCCTGCGCGAAGAAGTTCAGCTCGATATCGGAGATTTCGAACTGGCGGACGCGGGGGAAACTGATGCGCCGCGTGAGTTGCCCGGCAGCATTGAGGATGTCCACGGGGTGCTCGGCGATCTGTCCGTCCTCTTCGCTCGACGCCACGTACAGGCCGATCTTGAAGTGATGGGTCCCCAAGCGGTTCAGGGGCGCGAAGCCAAACGTGCTGAGCCCCGACTGGCGAAGGGCGGAGCGCTGTTTTTGGGCAAAATAGTTCCCCCGGTTCCCGGTGGGAGCGATCTCCAGGTTGGCCTCGCCCCGACCCCACACGCCGACGTCGAAACTGGTCACCGAGAACGTGCTTTCGAGCAGCGACTGGCCGAGCGTCATGCGATGCGCCACCGTCCCGGTGTAGTTGTGGGTGCTGGCGTCCGGCGTAGTCTCCTCGGGGTTGAAGTAGTTCATGTTCACGTGGCCGAGGCGCTGCGGCACGATATGGAAGGTGGCGGTGAGCAATTGCTTGCTAGTGGCCACCCAATCCAGTTGGGTGAAGGAATTGAGCCCTTCCTGAAGCTTCTGGTTGCGCGGGAACGGCAGGGTATAGATCGCGGTTTTGCGGATTTCGTATTCGAAGCCCTCGGCCACGTAGAGTTTGCCGGGCACGATGGGGCCTTCGAAATTGAGCCGCGGCGTGGCTGTCTTGAGTCCTCGCAATTGCCAACTGCGGATGCGAAACTCTGGAAACGGATCGTTCAATTCCCACTTCCACTTATCGCCGCCACGCTTGGTCTCCACCGACACGAGTCCCGCCGTAAAGCGCCCATATTCGGCCAGGAAGGCCGTCTGGTAGACGTTAAGCGTCTCCACGCTATCCATGGGGACGGTGATGCCGAACTGCCCGGTGTCTGGGTCAGTGACGTCGGCCGAGTTCACGATGAGGGCGCTGCGATTCTCGGGGCTATCGGAGATGCGCAAAGCGCCGCCGGGTTCGCGCACCACCCCGGGGGTCATG
>JADGNS010000083.1 GCA_017883355.1 Candidatus Solibacter sp. | reverse complement strand
GCCGATTTCGAGAAGGGGATTCTCAAGAACCTGTCGCTGCGCAGCGACGGGCGGCTCACGCTGGCGCCCCTGTCGCGCGAACTCTTCGACACCTCGTCGTCCTATCTGTGGGCGCTCGCCCGGGATTCCAAAGGCAACCTGTATGCCGGGGGAGGCACCAGCGCCAAACTGTACCGCATCCCGCCGGACGGCAAAGGCAAGCTGCTGGCCGATCTCGACGCGCTGGAAATCCACGCCATCGCCGTGGATAGCCGCGATCGAGTGTATGCAGCCACGTCGCCCGACGGCAAGATCTATCGCATCACCGGCAACGCCAAGCCGGAAGTGTTTTATGACCCCAAGGCGAAATACATCTGGGCGCTGGCCTTCGATGCGGCGGGCAATCTGTTCGCCGCCACAGGCGATCAGGGCGAACTGCATCGCGTGACCCCGGATGGTAAGGGCACGGTGTTTTTCAAAACCGAAGAGACGCACGTGCGATCGCTCGCCATCGACGCCAAGGGCAACCTGATCCTGGGCACGGAACCCGGCGGCCTGGTGCTGCGCGTCTCGCCGGCGGGCGAGGGATTCGTCCTCTACCAGATGCCGAAACGCGAAGTGACGGCGGTGGCGCAGGCCCCCGACGGGGCGATTTATGCCGCTGCCGTGGGGACGCGCCAACCCACTCCCGCGCCCGCGCCGCAGGCTCCGCCGCCAACGGCTCCCGCGCCGGCCCAGGTCACCGTGACGGTAGGCGCCGGGGCGGCTGTCGCACGGCCCCCAGCGCCCGCGCCGCCCTCGACCGCTCCGGCGGGTGTGACAGGCGGCAGTGAGGTGTACCGCATCGATCCCGATGGTGCGCCGCGGCGCGTGTGGGGACATGCGCAGGACGTTGTGTACGCCATCGCCTTCGACGCTTCGGGCCGCGCCCTGCTCGGCGCCGGCAACAAGGGCAGCGTCTACCGCATCGAATCGCCCACCATGTCCACCTCGCTGCTGGCGCTGCCCGCCACCCAGGTCACGGCGTTCCAGGCCGGCAGCGACGGCCGTTTGTACGCGGCCACGGGGAATACGGGCAAGGTCTACGAGATTGGTCCGGGACTGGAGCGCGAGGGTTCCATCGAGAGCGACGTTTTCGATTCCGGCATGTACTCGCTGTGGGGCCGGCTCAGCTTCGAGGTCAAGCTGAACGGCGGGCAACTCGCCATGGCCACGCGCAGCGGCAACCTGGACCGGCCGCAGAAAAACTGGAGCGCGTGGGCCGCGGTACCTTCCGGCGGCAAGGGCGGCCGCGTGGCCTCTCCGGCGGCGCGCTTCGTACAGTGGAAAGCCACGCTGACGGGTGGATCGCCCGAGTTCGATTCGGTGGACGTGGCGTATCTGCCCAGGAACCTGGAGCCGCGCATCGACGAGATCGAAGCCACTCCGCCGAACTACCGCTTCCCGGCTGGGTCCACGCCGCTGATTGCCTTCCAGCCGTCGCTCAATCTGCCGCCCATCGGCAAGCGCGCGGGCTCCGGTTCCACGCTGTCCATGGACAACACGCCGGCCATGCAGTTCGCCAAGGGCTTCATCGGCACGCGCTGGGCGGCATCGGACCCCAACGGCGACGCCCTGGTGTTCACGGTGGAGATCCGCGGCGTTGGCGAGACGGAATGGAAGCTGCTCAAGGACAAGGTGTCCGAGCGCTACGTCTCCTGGGATTCCACCGCCTATCCGGATGGCGAGTACCGCGTCCGCGTGACGGCATCGGATGCCCCGGGCAATCCGCCGTCGGAGGCGTTGACGGCGCGCCTGGAAGGCAGCCCGTTCTGGATCGACAACACGCCGCCGAAAGTCATCGCGCTAGGGGCCGCGCGTGCGGGCGGCAAGCTGCAAGTGAAGTGGCACGCCGCCGACGCGCTCAACAATATCGCCAAGGCGGAGTACTCGCTGGATGGCGGCGAGTGGAAAGTGGCGGCCCCCGTGACGCGCCTCTCCGACGCGCAGGAACTGGACTACGAGCTTAATCTGGACGCCGCACCCGGCGAACACACCGTCGCCGTGCGCGTGGAAGACGAGTATGGCAATCAGGCGGTGGAGAAGACGGTGGTGAGGTAGGCGCGATCATTTTAGGTTAGGTGGAAAGTCTTTCCATCGGATTCTATAGGGGCGTCATCGCCGCCGGTTTGGAAACGCGACCACATCGTGCCTTGCGTCATTCGTAGTGCAGGGCCGTCACCGGATTCACCATGGCCGCTCGACGCGCGGGAAGATATGCCGCAACGACGGCTGCCACCGCGAGAATTCCGGCCGCGGCTATAAGCGTCGCAGGGTCCTCGGCCGTTAGACGAAAGAGCATCTGGTTCGCGGACTGGCTCGCAATCAGCGCGACGGGGAGGCCCACGGCGATGCCGAATGCCACCAGAGCCAGCGCCTCGCGCAGCACAAGCCACAATACGTCGGCCACTCGCGCGCCCAGCGCCATGCGAATCCCAATCTCGTTCACGCGGCGTGAGACTCCGTACGCCATCAGGCCATAGATTCCCGCTGATGCCAGCAGCAGGACCAACAGGCCGAAGAACGAGGACAATGTGGCCAGCAGCCGTTCGCGTGCCACGGATTCGTCCAACTGCCTGCTCATCGTCTTCATCTGCACAATTGGGATCCCCAGATGCTCGCTCTGGACCTGGGCGCGCACGGCCGCGGCCAGATCGTTCGTAGCCCTGTCTGACCGGAGCGCAAAGGTGGCGCGACTGTGCGGAATGGTCTCCTGTGCGGCGGGCGTGTACACCATGCGCGGGCTGTCGCCGGCAACTCCCTCGAACTTGACGTCGCGCACCACGCCGACAATCTCGGTGGGACCGGCTTTGAGCTGCCTTTGCAACCCTACCCTTCGTCCGATGGGATTCTGGCCAGGGAAATAGTGGCGCGCCAGATTCTCGGTGATGAGGGCGACCTGCTGGTTGCCGAGTACGTCGGCAGGGGAAAAATCCCGGCCGGCAATCAGTTGGATCCCCATGGTCGTGAGGTATCCGGGCGATACCCAGTTCGCGCGGATTTCGTCTCCGCGGCCGTCCGCGCGCTCAAATCCCGGAACGAAGATATTCTCCCCGTCCCACGCATCGAATGGGCTCACCACCGAGAAGGCGGCGGCCTGTACGCCGGGTATCGCTCTCACCTTTTCCAGAAGCCGATGGTCCAACGTGGCGATCGTGGGACCTTTGTACGGACTACCGTCGAAATTGATCTTGAACAGGAGGACGCGCTCCGGCTGGAATCCAAGATCTACCTGCCGGAGATTGTGCAGGCTTCGCGCGAACATCACGGCTCCGGCGAGCAGCACCAGCGACAAGGCGATCTGGCATACCACCATCGCTCTTCCGAACGATCTCACCGCCAGGGTCGCTCCCGCCGCGCCCTGCCGGGCTCCCGCTCTTAAGGCGGAGTTGAGGTCCCATTGCGTCACGCGCCACGCGGGCACAAGCCCAAAGAGCACACCCGTGAGGAGCGACGTCACCGCGGTGAAGGCAAGCACGCGAGAGTCGGGAGTGAGGGAAAGAACGAGGGGCACGGTGTCCTGTGGAAGAAAACCGATCAGGACGGGCGCACCCAACAGAGCGAAGGCCAGTCCTATCGCGCCTCCCATGGTGGCCAACAGGATGCTTTCGGTGACAAGCTGTCGCACCACGCGGGCCCGGCTCGCGCCGATTGCCAGGCGCAGCGCGATCTCACGCTGGCGCGCTCGGGCGCGGACCAGCAGGAGGTTCGCCACGTTGGCGCACGCAATGATCAGGACGAGTCCCACCATTCCCATCAAGACCTGCAGCGGTCTGGAAAACTGGGCGCGCAGCTTCATCAGCCCATTGCGCGCCGGAATCAGTTCGCACCGCTGCAGTTTGTCTCTGCGCGCGATCACGCTCATCCCAGGCATCCAGGTCGCGAGAAAGCGCTCGAACAGGATATTGACCTCGGCTCTCGCGTGGTCCAAACTAACGCTGGTCTTCAGACGCGCTATAGGTACGAATACTCCAGTAAAGCCGCGCCCCGTCTTAAGGTTCATTCCACTCCCCACCTGGGGGTGCATGCTCATCGGCACCGTGATATCGATGGACCGCCCCGTCTCCAGTCCGAAGAACTCCGGCGGGGTGACGCCGACCACGGTGAACGGCGCCTGGTTGATCGTAATCGTCCTGCCCAACACACTCGGATCCCGCCCGAAGCGGCGCTCCCAGTAGGCATGGCTCAATACGGCGACGGGATTCCCTCCCGCTGCGCGGTCGTCTTCCTCCGTCAGCGTGCGGCCAACCGCCGCCTGCACTCCCAGCAGCCCGTAGTAGTTTCCGGTGACGCACTGCCCATAGACAAGCTCCGCCTCGCCGCCCAAGCCCACCTGCCACTGGTTTGGGTTGTAGAGGAGAACGCCGCTGAACGACCGGCTCTGATCCCGCATGGTCTCGTAGAGGCGAAAGTTGCTGCCCTCGAGGATACCCGCCTGACCAGCCGGAGCCAGCCGATACAACTGGTCGGGAGCTTTGACTGGAAGGCTTCGGAGCATCAACGCGTCCATCAAGGTAAAAATCGCGGTGTTCGCGCCGATTCCCAAAGCCAGAGAAAGAACCGCCACGGAGGTGAATGCCGGGCTCTTCCCCAGAACCCGGAGCGCATAGCGAATATCCTGAACCGTAGTTTCCAACGCAGCAGTGCCGCGTGCCTCGCGGCATTCATCCTTGGTCTGTTCCAGACCGCCCAGAGCGATCTGAGCGCGCCGCCTCGCCTCCGCGGGAGGCAAGCCTGCCTGGATTTCCTTCTCCACCTGGTGCGCGAGGTGAAACTGGAGTTCGTCGTCCAATTCGCGCTCCATTCCCCGCCGTCGCAGGAGGGATCGCAGACGGAAAAGAAGATCGTTCAGCATGTGTCTGGCCTCCTATACCGTCTCCAGCACCTGCGAGACCGCTACGGCCAGCTTCCGCCACGTAGCAGCCTCCGCGTCGAGCTGTTTACGGCCGCTCCGCGTCATTTCATAGAATTTCGCTTTTCGGTTATTGTCGGAGGTCCCCCAGGAAGCTTTGATCCAGCCGCGGCGCTCCAGACGGTGCAGCGCCGGATAAAGCGAGCCCTGCTGGACCTGAAGGACATCGCGGGAAATCTGCTGGATGCGCTCGGAGATCGCCCACCCATGTTGGGGTCCCAGAGCGACGGTCTTAAGGATCAGAAGGTCGAGCGTTCCTTGCGGAAGTTCGATGCGGTCCTGCGCCATTTCGTCTCCCCTTTCACTTCTACAAGAAAATCATACACCCTCTTGTGTCGAAGCGCAAGGGGTGCGGGCAAAACCCGCCGAGCGCGCCCGCGACATGCAGACCAGGCCTGGTATTTGAAGGTCAAACAGGAGATCATCCCCTCATTCACCGAACAAGTCGAATTGGAAGGAACTGGCAGTTCCGGGATTCTTCTTATCGGGCTGTGTTCGCGTTTCAACGAGGCTGAATCCGTAAAGATTGAGAACGGCCGCGAGGTTGGATCGCATGTCCTCTTCATCCGAATACCACGATACGGAACGGGTTATCTCCAGCCGGGAGATGCTATAGCGGTCGAAAATGGCCACGGCGCAGCGTGTATGGTTGTGTCGGGCGGGGTAAAGGATGCCATGGACCGGCAAGTCGGGGTGCTCATATGGATGCTCATAAATCGCTCGCGACCAGCGCTGAGCCACCGCGCGGCTGCCCGCGAACAGACGGCTGTCCGCCCCCATACGCGCAAGGCATCCGGGGCTGACGAGGTCGACGAGCCGCAAAGGAGATGCGGGATAGAACTCCGTGAGGCGGCGGTTCTTGAGGTCTCCGACGCCGACCGACCGCACTCCGGTCTGCTGTCCAAAGGTCTCGATGAAGGCGCCGAATACGTCCCGAGCCGCATAAAGAACGGAATACTGGCCGAGGGGGTCGTCGAACCGATTCCGGCCCGTCCGGCCGAAATAGAAGGGAGCCGCGGTGTGGGGGTGTGTACGGAAGAGACTGCCTCCTTGCGTGATGATCGGGAGCGTCCTGCGGTGAAAATCCGATGGCGGCTCCGGGTGCGGGCCCGGGTCAGACATTCATGCGGCTCCGTGTTGCCCAAACTCCTTCGCGGCGTCGATCACTTCCTGGATCTGGCCCTCGCGAAGAAGATCGAGCGGCCGGCGGCCGCCCAGCCATGTGTTCGGGTTAATGAAAAACACATTCTGCATCCATTCATCGTGTTCAGCAAGGGCCAGGAGTACGTCTTCTAGACCGGGCATGGTCCCGCATTCCGTGAATTGCCAAGCCGGAAAGACGTATCCACGCTTGCGAAATGTCAGCCCAAGCAGTTGGCAGGATGCTCTCCGCTTGTTCACGGCTTGTGGACTAATGCCCAAATACTCCCCCACCTGCTCCGTTTTGAACACGCCGCCGTTCTGCTCGATCAGGCGGCGCTTGGCATCCAGGCCATTGAGAAAAGCTCGAGCGAGCGGATCGGAGCGCTGCATTTGCTCGAGCAACTCGGGACTGCCCATGGCGCGAAGCATGGCATGCCAGTTGTCGGGGGCCCCGGCTGCGTCAGTCAGGGCGGCTTCGGACAGGTCCATCAACTCCAGAATGAAGTTTCCGGCCTTCTCTGCCCATTCCCGTTTGCCCGGTGCTTCCTCCACCATTCGCTGCCGCAATCTGGCGATCCATTCCGGCCATTCCCGAGGCTCGTCCGTACCGGACGGCCGCGGCGCGCCAGCGGGGCGAGTTTTGACGGCGCTTCGTTTTTCCGGCATAGTTCGAGTATAGCTGAAACTTCGACAACCATCGCTACCTGGAACACCTTAGCAACTTGTGAAATAGTGTCCAGGAAGCCCACATTCTACCTGTAGAGTGACCAGCCTTGTCCTCCTACCCTCCGCTCCGCATGGCGCGCAAATCAATTCCCAACGCCTGGCATTTCTTGTACAGATGACTGCGCTCCAGCCCCAACGCCTTGGCCGTGTCCGTCATGCGCTGATGGTTGCGCTTCAACTCCGCCAGAATCTGCTCGCGCTCGAAGGCGTCCGTGCGCTCGGCCAGCGACCCGGAGTGCGCCACAACAGCGGCCGCCTCCCCTTCGGCGGCCGGCAGCGCGAGGCGCACCAGGGCGGCGTCCACCGCGCCGTCCGCCAGCAGCAGCAGGCGTTCCACCACGTTGCGCAGTTCCCGCACATTGCCCGGCCACGAGTAGCGCTGCAACTCCTGGATGGCATCCGGGAGAAACACCTTGGGCTTCCAGCCGTTCACCTGGCAGACCTGCGCCGCGAAGTGCGCCACCAGCGGCGGGATCTCGCCGTCGCGTTCGCGCAAGGGCGGCAGCACCAGCGGGAAGACGTAGATGCGGTGGTACAGGTCCTCGCGGAACACGCCCTTCTTCACCAGGTCGTGGAGATTGCGGTGCGTGGCGACGATCACGCGCACGTCGACCGGAATCGTGCGATCGCCGCCCACCCGTTCCACCTGGCGTTCTTCCAGCACGCGCAGCAGCTTGGCCTGCATGAGCAGCGGCATGTCGCCGATCTCATCCAGGAACAAGGTGCCGTGGTTGGCCTGCTCGAACTTGCCGAGGTGGCGCGAAGCGGCGCCCGTGAAGCTGCCTTTCTCGTGGCCGAACAGTTCGCTCTCGATCAGCTCAGCGGGCACCGCGGCGCAGTTCAAAGTGACGAACGGCCCGTCTTTGCGCGGGCTGCGCTCGTGCAGGGCGCGCGCAATCAACTCCTTGCCGGTGCCGGTTTCGCCCAGGATGCAGACCCGCGTTTCGCTGGCCGCCACGCGGTCCACCTGCGCCATCACGCGCTGCATGCGCTCGCCGGAATACACGATTTCGTGTTTGCCGACGCGCTGGCGGAGGTCGCGATTCTCGTCTTCCAGGCGCTTGAGCTTGAGGACGTTATCCACGGTGAGCAGCAGCTTATCGGTGGAGAGCGGCTTCTCCAGGAAATCGAGCGCGCCCAGGCGGGTGGCGCGCACCGCCATTTCGATATTGGCCTGCCCGCTGATCATCACCACCGGAAGCGCGATGCCGAGCGCGCGCAGGTCTTCCAGCAGCGCGAGGCCGTCCTTGCCGGGCATGACGACGTCGGAGAGCATCATGTCGAAGGCTTGTGATTTGACGAGTTCGAGCGCGCGCGCGGCATTGTCGCAGACGGTGGCTTCGTGCCCGGCGAGGCGGAATGCGCGCGCCAGCGAGGCCAGCGTGTTGGGGTCGTCGTCAACGATCAGGAGGTGCGCCATAAGTCAATACCGTGCCATAAGTCATACCGAATTTCCAGAGAGCTCGATGCGAAACGTGGAGCCCTTGCCCTTTTCACTCTCCACCGAAATCCGCCCGCCGTGATCGCTGACCACGGATTGCACGATGGCAAGGCCGAGCCCGGTGCCGTGGGTCTTGGTGGTGTAGTACGGCGTGAAGAGGCGGGCACATTCCTCCGGCGTCAGTCCCTGGCCGGTGTCGGAGATCGCCAGGCGCACGCCACCCGCCAGGGCCGCGGTGCGTACCGTGAGCGTGCCGCCCTCCGGCATGGCATCGATGGCATTGAGCACCAGGTTGCGCAGCACGCGCGCCATCTGTTCGGCGTCCACGGGCACGGTGCGCACGGCGGCATCCAGTTCCGTAACCGCTTGAACCCGCGCCTGCGCCAATTGGCCGGCGAAGAGCTTCAGGGTGTCGGTGACCAGCGCGTTGAACTCCACCGGCTGGATCTGGGGCGCCGGCATCTTGGCGAAATCGCTGAAGCGCCCCACGATCTGTTTCAACTGGGAGAGTTCCGCCAGCAGCGTGGCGGCGCCTTCGCGGAAGACTTCGTCGAACTGTTCCGGATAGCGCTCGCGCGCGCGCATCATGTTCTCCACGGTGATCTGGAGGGGGAACAGCGGGTTCTTCAATTCGTGCGCCAGGCGCCTGGCCAGTTCGCGCCATGCGGCCACGCGCTCGGCCTGCACCAGGCGCTCGCGTTGCGCCACCAGTTCGCCGGTCATGCGATTGAAGGCGCGCGCCAGGGTACCGATCTCGTCGGCCGAGGACACATCGACGGTGGTGTTCCAATCGCCCGCGGCGACGCGCCCGGCGCTGTCGGCCAGGCGGAGCATGGGGCGCGTGACGCGCGCCGCGGCCCACCAGCTCAAAGCGATGCCGAGCAGAATCCCCGCGGCCGCCACGATGACGCCGGTGCGCACGAGCGAGTTCTCCAGCTCCACCAGTTCGCGGCGGGAACTCGCGATCAGCAGCACGCCCAGCGGGTTGTTGTCGAGCCCGGGAAGCGGCACGGCGTGGAACCTCTCGGCTCTGGCGCCAGAGCCCACGATGCGGGAACTTTCGCGCCGCTCCAACTGCACCTGCTCGATCAGCGGGCGCAACGCCGCGGGATCGGCCGCGGGGCCCGCCGCGTCGATTAATTCCGGCGCGGTGAAACGGGCTTCCAGGTTGCGGTAGAGCAGCACACGCATGCCCGCGGGCAGCACCAGCGTGGAGAGGAACTCGCGATCCAATTCCCGGCCGCCCACCACGTACAGCTTTCGGTCGCCCGCCGTGGCTGTCCCCACGGCTACCAGCGCGAGCGTCACGCCCTGCGGCAATTCCTCGCGCCGCAAAAAAGCGCCGCGCATTTTCCAATCCTCGCCGGTGGTGAGCCAGTCCTCTTTGTAGCCGAAGCGCGCCGGCCACTGGGCGCTGCTCACGATGGCGCCATCGGCGGCCACCAGTTCCAGCAGGTCCAGATCGTGGGTTGCCGCCTGCGGAGCGGCGTAATCGTAGTATTGGGTGTAATCCGGCTGGATGGCGATGTTGCGCGCCGCCTCCGATGCGGCGATGGCGTTGACGGTGCGCACCACCTCGCGGCGGCGGCGGTCGAATTCGTTGCGGAATTGCTGGACCAAGGCGTCGGCGCGCTGCGTTTCGGAGCGTTCGAAGGCCTGGCGGGTGCTGCCCAACACGAGGAGGTCCACCACCGCGACCGAGGCCACGATGGCGACCGTGAAAATCAGCAGCAGGCGGGTGCGGAACCTCATGGGCGCGCGCCTTCCAGCCAGAGGTTGTCGAAGCGCCACTCTCCCGAGGGCGCAATGCCGGGGCCGCCTTTGACTCGCGGGCTGACGCCGTAGACGTCGGGCAGGTGAATCAGCGGGATCACGCGAAAGCCCTC
>JADGNS010000950.1 GCA_017883355.1 Candidatus Solibacter sp. | reverse complement strand
TGCGAAAAATTAACGCCCTCGAAGTACTCGTTGTAGATCTTGCCGACGGCGGTGCGGATCAGATCGCGGGCCACGGTATCGCCGCCCTTGAGCTCGCCCTCGTATTCCAGTTCGAGCTTGCCGGTGATGGCCGGCAGCGCGGCGTAAATGTCGGTCACGCGCGGCACGGCGGCATCGTCCTTGCACTTCAGGGCGCGGCGCTCGGCGTTGGACACCACGTTTTCGAGCATGGAGATGGGGAGGCGCTGGCTGACGCCGGAGCGCTTGTCGACGCGCTTGTCCTCGCGCGCCAGGAAGGCCAGTTGCTCCACCACGCGGCGGATGTAATCCGGCACGCGGACCTTGATGGGCGAGGGCCGGTCGAGCCAGGCTTCCTGTTGCGTGATGGCGATGCCCTGCTCCAGCGCCGCCGGATAGTGAGTGCGAATCTCGCTGCCGATGCGATCCTTGAGCGGCGTGATGATCTTGCCGCGCGCCGTGTAGTCTTCCGGATTGGCGGTGAAGATGAGCAGCAGGTCGAGCCGCAGGCGGACGGGGTAGCCCTTAATCTGCACATCGCCTTCCTGCATGATGTTGAAAAGTCCCACCTGGATTTTGCCGGCCAGGTCGGGGAGTTCGTTGATGGCGAAAATGCCGCGGTTGGCGCGCGGCAGCAGGCCGTAGTGGACCGTGAGTTCGTCGGAGATGTCCTGCCCGCGGCGGGCCGCCTTGATGGGGTCGATATCGCCGGTCATGTCGGCGATGGTGACGTCCGGTGTGGCCAGCTTTTCCACGTAGCGGTGGTCGCGGTGGAGCCAGGCGATGGGCGCGTCGCTCGGTTCCGCCGCCACCATATCGCGGCAGGCGCGGCAGATGGGCGCATACGGGTTGTCGTGAATCTCGCAGCCGGCCAGGTACGGCGTCCATTCGTCGAGCAAGGTGGTTAGTTGGCGGATCAGACGGGTTTTGGCCTGCCCGCGCAAGCCCAGGAGAATGAAGTTGTGGCGCGACAGGATGGCGTTGACCATCTGCGGCGCCACGGTGTCTTCATATCCGATGATGCCGGGAAAAAGCGGTTCCCCGCTCTGAATTTTGCAGATCAGATTCTGGCGAAGTTCGTCTTTGACGCTGCGGGCCGCCAGTTTGGCTTCGGAAAAGGAACTGGAGCGGAGCGCACCGAGGGTACGGGGTAAATCCTGAGTGACCTGGGACACGGTATCCCCCCTTATGTCGATATGGTAGCAGACGCGTTCGGCGGGGGCGACGCCGCATCCGATACAATGAACGATGTGGGGACACAGACAGAGACCAATCCGCCGGGAGTACGGGCGCGCCTATCGGAGTTGACGGCGGATGTGCAGCGCGGATTCGTAGCGGAGTGGGCGGTAACCATCATCCTCCTGCTCTTCGGCACCACCACGCTGGTGCAGGCGTTCGTGATTCCGAGCGCTTCCATGGTGGGCACGCTGCTCATCGGCGATCACGTTCTGGTGGACAAGCTGGTGTACGCGCCGCCGGGCCCATGGGGCAAGATGCTGCCTTACCGCGAGCCGCGGCGCGGCGACATCATCGTTTTCCGCTACCCGCTCAACATTTCGATGGATTACGTCAAGCGGGCGATCGGCGTCCCCGGGGATCATGTCCGCCTGGTCAACAAGCAACTCATGCTGAACGGCCACCTGGTGAACGAGCCCTACACCGTCCACAGCCAGACGTACCCCAACCCGTACCGCGACAACTTCCCCGTGAACGCGCACGCGGAGCCGCTGCGGCCGCGGGCGGCGGACATGATCGAGAAGTACGTGGTGAACGATGAGCTGGTGGTGCCGCCCGGGTACATTTTCGCCATGGGCGACAATCGCGACGACTCCGACGACAGCCGGTACTGGGGGCTGGTGCCGCGGGAGAATATCGTCGGGTCTCCGGTGGTGATCTACTGGAGCTTCGAGGCGCCCACGGCGGACCTGACGAACGGCAACATCGGGTTCGACCACATCATGGATGTGGTGACTCACTTCTTTACCAAGACGCGCTGGACGCGGACCTTTCGCCTGACTCGCGGCTTCCCGCTGAAGTAGCGGATGCCTTGTGGCATCAGGCTCCGCCTTGTGCATCCGCTTCGACGCTCGGACGCTGTTGCCCTGTCAGCCTTTGGCCGGCTCGAATAGCGCGCACACCGCGCCCGCCGGATCCTCGATCACGCAGTAGCGCCCATTTGGTCCCATGCCAGTGGCCGGTCGGAGCAGTTTGCCGTGCAGTTCCTGGCAGCGGCGGATGCTCTGCTCGAGATCGTCAACCGTGATATAGACCAGCCACACAGGAGGAAGGCCCACATTGTGGCCCCTGGCGTGGCAGATGCCGGCGACGGGCTGCGGCTCGCCGGGCGGGTGCATGCAGAAATCCTGGTAGCCGCCCATTTCCACGGGCGATGGGGTCCAGCCGGTGACGCCCTGGTAGAAATCGCGCAAGGCGGGAGCGTCGGGCACGGTGAGGTCGATCCAACCGATTTGTCCAGACATGTGGTGAAGTGTACCGCAAGTGGCCGGACTACTTGCCGGTAGCCAACCAGATGGCGGCCCAGATCACGCCGAGAAAGGCAGCCGTACCGCCGAAGACGGCCCATGCCAGGGAATCGGGCACGCGCCGGAGGCGGGTCATAAACACCGGGATGGGTTCGGCCTCGGGCGGGAGTGTGGCCTGCGCTACCGGGACTGGGACTGGATCCGGCGGGGGAACGGCGAGTGGCAACGGCGCCGGGGCGGCCGGAAGAGATGGCGCGGCGTGGGTGGAGGCGGCATCCGCCACCATAACGGCGGCGGCCCAGAGGTTGTTGTGGAGCGCGTCTGCTTCTTTAACGGCAGGGTCGGGTTGCGGCTCGCCTTCGGCGACTGCGGGCGCGGAATCTGCGACAGCTTCGACGGTCGCCGCCGCGGCTTCCGGCGTGGGAACGGCCATGGGCTCCAGCACGACAGCGGCTTCCACCACCGCGGGTGCGGGTTCGATGCTCACAGCGAGCTCGGGAACGCCGGCGGGCGCGGCCTCCAGGGACACCGGCTCTGGCACGACGACCCCTTCCACCATCACGGGCGCGGCGGGCTCCACAATCACCGGCGCGGCCTCCAGGGAC
>JADGNS010000949.1 GCA_017883355.1 Candidatus Solibacter sp. | reverse complement strand
TGGACCGGTTTGGCCACCACGTTGTAGCAGTAGTCGTCGGTTTCCCCAAAGCTCAAGCCGCCGCCGCTTCGTATTGGGCTGCTCGCTTGCGCCGCTTCCGCGGCCCCGGTCGAACCGGATGGTTCAACACCCGAATCAGGTACTTCCGGTTCGGCCCCGTCCGCCGTTCCGCCTCATCGAGCAGCCAGCCACGGCCCGTTTCGCCGGCTCGTTGGTACTCCTTGCCGACCTCCTCCAAATACCGTTTCCGCGCGTTCATGTCCACCTTTCATGGGTGCCATGTTCCGGGCCTTCCCGGGGTACATTTTCATTTGACCCAACCGGGTCATTCCTGGTGACATTTTAGGTGATCCACTTCGGCGATGCCCCGCACGGTATTCCAGGCTAGTATAATCACTTCACCGTGCTCAAGTGTCCTTTGGCATTTCTGGCGACGCTGGCTTGCGTGGCCCCCTGGTGTGCCGCGCAATTCTCTCCACCCGCCACCAAGGCCGATCCTGTCACGGACACGCTGCACGGCGTCAAGATCGCTGATCCCTACCGCTGGCTGGAAGACCAGAACAGCCCGGCCACCCGCGAGTGGCTGGCTACCCAGGATAAATTTGCGCGCGCTTATCTGGACGCTGTTCCGGGCCGCGACGCGATCCGCAAGAAATTCGAAGCGCTGCTCAAGATCGACAGCGTCGGCACTCCGACCGTTCGCGGCAACCGCTATTTCTTCAGCCGCCGCATGGCCGACGAAGACCGCGCCTCACTCATCGTGCGCCAGGGCTACACCGGCAAGGACGAAGTGTTGGTGGATCCCAAAACCGCCACCGACGATGCCACCACCTCCGTGCAGTATTTTGATATTTCCGAGGACGGCAGCCTAGTCGCATTCGGCGCCCGCCGCGGCGGCGAGGACGAAGTCTCCGTCCGCATGCTCGATGTCAACACGCGCAAACAACTCCCCGACGCCCTGCCCCGCGGACGCTACTTCGGCTTCTCCATCAAGCCCGATAAGAGCGGCTTCTACTATTCGCGTTTCGTCGCCGGCGAAGGCTCGCGACTCTACTACCACGCGATGGGCTCGCCTAGCTCGGCTGATCGGGAGATCTTCGGCAAGGGTTACGGCCCAAATCAAAACGTGGGCGGCGGCGTGACGGAGAATGGCCGCTGGTTATTGATCGGCGTATCCGAAGGCGTGCCCGCGAAGCGGACAGAACTCTATGTCCAGGACCTCGCAGCCAAAGGCCCCCTGCGCACACTGGTGAAAGAGGATGCCGAATTCGATTTCGAAGATGCCGGCGACTGGCTGTTCCTGACTACGAACTGGAAAGCGCCGAAGCGCCGGGTCATCCGTGTCGACCTGAAGAACCCGGCGCCGGAACGCTGGAAAGAAGTGGTGCCCGAGTCATCGCTGGCCATCGAGCGCGTATCCGCCGCCGGCGGCCGCCTGTTCGTCAGCTACCTGGACAACGTGGTGACCCACGTGAAGCAGTTCGACGCGGAGGGCAAATCTCTTGGCGATCTGAAACTGCCCGGCCTCGGCAGTGCGTTCGGCCCGACGGGCCGCTGGAAAGACGACGAGGCTTTTTTCTCGTTCACCTCGTTCGTCGAACCCGTCACGTCTTACCGGTTCGCGGTATCCAGCGGCAAACAGGATGTCTGGTTCCGGCCCAAGGTCCCGGTGCGCAGCGAAGACATGGAGACCAAACAGGTCTGGTACACCTCGAAGGACGGTACCAAGGTGCCCATGTTTCTGGTATCGCGCAAGGGTCTGACGTCCGATGGCAACCTGCCCGTCCTGCTAACCGGTTACGGCGGCTTCAATTCCTCTTCCACGCCTGCCTTCTCTTCCCTGGCGGCGTATTGGGTCGAGTTGGGTGGCGTGTACGCCGTCGCCAATCTGCGGGGCGGCGGCGAGTTCGGTGAAGCCTGGCACCGCGCCGGCATGTTTGAGAAGAAACAGAACGTGTTCGACGATTTTATTTCCGCCGCCGAATGGCTGATTCAGAACCGCTACACCAAGCCACCGCGCCTGGCAGTCCAAGGAGTTTCCAATGGCGGTCTGCTGATGGGCGCCATGATGACGCAGAGGCCCGATCTCTTCGGCGCCATCGTCTGCGGCGCGCCGCTCCTGGACATGCTGCGCTATCACAGAATGATGGTGGGTTCGTGGTGGGCCGCCGAATACGGCTCCGCCGACGACCCCAAACAGTTCGAGTACCTGTACAAATCCTCGCCCTATCACCATGTCACGAAGGGAACGCAGTACCCCGCGATCCTGTTCGTCACCGGCGATTCGGACACGCGGGTCGACCCCTCGCATGCGCGCAAAATGACTGCTATGGTGCAGGCTGCCAACGCTTCGAACAACCCGATCCTGCTGCGGTACGACGCCAAGGGCGGCCACAGCAGTATGGGCTCCGTGAACAAGACGATCGAGCAACAGGTAGATCAGCTCGCGTTCATCGCCTCGCGCTTGGGTGTTACCCCGTAGCGGTCGCAGTATGCCGATCAATAAATGAGATTACGCACGACGCAGATATACGTTCGCAGTTGCTGCGGTGGCGCATGCAAGAGTGTGTTCGCCAGGTCCCTTATGCCAACACTTCCTTCACTACTTCGCCGTGGACGTCGGTGAGGCGGAAATGGCGGCCTTGGAACTTATAAGTCAGCTTCAGGTGATCCACTCCCAGTAAGCGCAGGATGGTCGCTTGCAGGTCGTGCACGTGGACTGGATTGGCGACGATGTTGTAGCAGTAGTCGTCGGTTTCGCCGAAGGTGAAGCCTCGCTTCACTCCGCCGCCGGCCATCCACATGGTGAAGCAGCGCGGGTGGTGGTCGCGCCCATAGTTCGTGTCCGTCAGCTTTCCCTGGCAGTAGACGGTGCGCCCGAATTCCCCGCCCCATATCACCAGCGTGTCGTCGAGCAGACCGCGCTGCTTCAGATCCGTGACCAGCGCCGCCGATGCCTGGTCGGTGCCCTTGCACTGTAGCGCGAGATCGCGCGGCAGATCGTTGTGCTGGTCCCAGCCGCGATGGTAAAGCTGCACGAAGCGCACGTCGCGCTCCAGCAGGCGCCGCGCCAATAGACAATTGGCCGCGTAGGTGCCGGGCTTGCGCGC
>JADGNS010000948.1 GCA_017883355.1 Candidatus Solibacter sp. | reverse complement strand
GTCATGTGCTCTTCGGCGTGCTTGAGATCCTTTTCGAAGCGCCCGTAGAACTCGGCCATGGCGACGCGCCAGTCGAGCTTGCCCTCTTCGACATCGTCGAGTTCGGCTTCCATGAGCGCCGTGTACTTGACTTCGAAGATATCGTCGAAACTTTCCAGCAGCAGGTCGGTAACCACCATGCCCAATTCCGCGGGCGTGAAGCGGCCGCCTTCCTTCGTGACGTACTCGCGCTCCAGAATGGTGGAGATGATGGCGGCGTAGGTGGAAGGCCGTCCCACGCCATCGGATTCCAGACGCTTGACCAGGGTCGCTTCGTTGTAACGGGGCGGCGGTTCGGTGAAGTGCTGCTCGGGCTTGATGGCCTCGAAGCGCAGAAGTTCGCCCTCGGCAACAGCCGGCAGGGTGTGCTTCAGCTCTTCGTCCTCTTCATCGGCCTGGTCTTTGCCTTCCTGGTAGACCTTGAGGTAGCCGTCGAACTTGGGAACGCTGCCGGTGGCGCGGAACGTGTACTCCACGGCGTCCTTGCCCCTGGCGGTGACATCGATGGTGGTCTGATCGAACAGGGCGGGCATCATCTGGCTGGCCACGAAGCGATTCCAGATCAGCCGGTACAGCTTCATCTCGTCTTCGGCGAGGAATTTTTCCACCACTTCCGGCGTGTGATCCATGGAGGTGGGGCGGACGGCTTCGTGCGCGTCCTGCGCGTCCTTCTTGCCCTTGTAAATATTAGGGCCGGGCGGCAGAAACTGCGTGCCGTAGCGCTCGCCGATATAGGCGCGCACCTCGCTGATGGCATCGTCGCCCACGCGCGTGGAATCGGTACGCATGTAGGTGATGAGGCCCACCGCGCCTTCTTTGCCGATCTCGACGCCTTCATACAACCGCTGGGCGAGGATCATGGTGCGCTTGACGCTGAAGCGCAGCTTGCGGGCCGATTCCTGCTGCAAGGTGGAAGTGATGAACGGGGCGACCGGATTGCGCTTCTTCTCGCGCGTGTTTACGCTCTTGACCACGTAATCCGCGCCGGCGAATTGCGCCACCAGCGAATCGGTGACTTCCCGATTGCCGAGTACGGGAGTCTCCTCGTTGGCGCGGATCAGCCGCGCGCTGAGCACCGGGTTCTTCGTGGCCAGCAGGTCGACATCCACCGTCCAGTATTCGTTCCTGACGAATGCGCGGATCTCGCGCTCGCGCTCCACAATCACGCGCAGCGCCACGGTCTGCACGCGGCCGGCGGAGAGGCCGCGCCGCACCTTATCCCAGAGCAACGGAGAAATCTTGTAGCCCACCAGCCGGTCGAGCACGCGGCGCGCCTGCTGCGCGTCCACCAGGTTCTGGTTTACCTGCCCGGCGTGCTGGAAGGCCAGATCGACAGCCTTCTTGGTGATCTCGTTGAACATCACGCGGAAGATCTTGGTGACGCCCTTCTTGTCCTGTAGCTCTTCCTGGAGGTGGTAGCAGATGGCCTCGCCTTCGCGGTCCGGATCGGCCGCGAGATAGATTTCATCCACATTTTTGGCGGCGGCTTTCAGCTCGGCGATGAGCTTCTTCTTGCCCTCGATTACCTCGTAGTGGGGTTCAAAACCATGATCGACATCGACCGCGAGATCGCGCTTGGGGAGATCCTTAATATGACCGAGCGAAGCTTTGACGACGTAATCTTTCCCGAGGTATTTGTTGATGGTCTTCGCCTTTGCAGGCGACTCCACGATTACAAGAGCTTTTGGCATAGGAAACTTTCGAAACGCGGCGCCCTCCGCCGCCTGCTAGATGAAACGCGAAATACCCTGACGACGTTACCACACTTTAACAAAGTTCTTGCCCGGAAGTTGCTTCACCAGGCCCAGCATCTCCAGTTCGAAAAGTGCGGCGATGAGTTCAGAAGGGGACGTATCTTCCACCTTTTCAAGCAGATCGTCCAAATGTATGGCGGCATCCACTTGCAGAGTGGCGAGCGCCCGGCGGGCGACGTCGCCCAATTCCGGAGCCTGCTCACTTAATAAGGATGCCTGATCGCCCCCCAAGGTTGCATCCTCGCCAGAAAGCAACTGTTGGCGGCCCTTATCGATAAGATGCCGGCGGGATTCGGGAGGCAGCTCGGCGATCACGTCATTCCAGTCCTGGACCAGGCGCGCGCCCTGCTTAATCAACAGGTTAGGGCCCCAACTGAGCTTGGAAGTGATATTTCCAGGCACCGCGAACACCTCGCGCCCCTGATCGATGGCGAGCTTGGCGGTAATCGCCGACCCGGAATACTGCGCCCCCTCCACTACCAGCACGCCGACGCTGATTCCGCTGATGATGCGATTCCGGATGGGGAAATTCTGCGGGAACGCCACCGCGCCCATGGGGAATTCCGAAATAATCAGTCCCTTGACCGCCAGCTCCGCCGCCAGCTTGCGGTTTTCCGAAGGATACACGACATCCACGCCGCATCCCAGCACGGCCACCGTATTCCCGCCGCGGGCCAGCGCGCCTTTGTGGGCCGCGGTATCGATGCCGCGCGCCATGCCGCTCGCGATGGTGAGGCCGGCGTGCGCCAGGTCGCCCGAGAGGCGCTCCGCGACTGCCAGGCCGTAGGGCGTGGGACGGCGTGTCCCCACCACACCGAGGGAGATGGTTTGCAGCAACTCGACGCGTCCGCGCGCGAAGAGCAGAATCGGCGGATCGAAGATTTCGCGCAGCGCCTGGGGATAGCGCGGATCGCCGACGGTGACCACCACGGCGGCGCACTGCACCATCTTTTCCTGCTGCGTGGCGGCGTCTTCGAAGGTGCATCCGCTGGCGATGGATTGCGCGATGGCGCCACTGACGCCCGCGCCCTCCAGCTCGGTGCGCGAGGCGCGAAAGATGGCCTGGGGAGTCCGAAAGCGATCCAGCAGCTTTCCCGAAGTTCTGGAACCCAGACCCGGGACGAGTTTCAATGCCAGCCAGTAAAGTTCTTCTTCCCGGCTGAGAACGGGAGGTTGCATGGCGCGGGGCTTGTCGTCCATGACGATACCAGCCAGCGGATGGAATACGCAAGCGGGGGGCGGGCGATCACATTCCTTCCCGTTCTTCCAGCCGCGCGGGTTCGTCTTCGTGTATCGTGAAGACATGACGGTAGAACA
>JADGNS010000947.1 GCA_017883355.1 Candidatus Solibacter sp. | reverse complement strand
GTCCGAGCTACGCTCGGATGCACAAGGCGGAGCCTTATGCCACTTACTTACCGGCCTTCAGCAGCAGTTTCACCGGGCGGGTGGCGGCCAGGTTTAGTTCGGCGGCGGGCTTTTCCATGCGGGTGATTTCTTTGGTCTGCCCGGCGACGAAGGCGGCCGCGGGCGGCTGTCCTTTCTCCAGGGCGTCGAGGAGTTTCAATCCGGCATCGCCCAGCGCCGCCAGATCGCGCGACAGGGGCTTCAACTCCATCAGCAGCGGACTCTCCGCCGCCAGTTCCTGGAAGCGCGCATCGTTGGCCGCCCAGCGCGCGAACTCGCGCCGTAGAAGCGCCGCCTCGGTGGGGCTGCCCTTGGGATCGGCCACCACTTTGGCCGCCGCCAGTTCCAGCGCGCGGACACTCTCGCTCTCCGGCCGCGCGGCATCCGCCAGGCGATTCATCGGCGTGAGGCTGGTATATTTCCCGGCGCGTGCCCGCGGACCGAGCCCCAGGCCTTCCACGGCATCCGCCAAAACGCGTAGCGGCTCCGTGGGACGGCCGCCCGTCATGCGCTCCAACATGGGCGCGTAGTTGGCGCGGTGCTGTACGCCGGTCCACTCGAGGCCCCGGCTCACGGCCTCCATGCGCGCGTACATGGAGTCCACATCCCTGGTAGCGGCCGGCGACCAGAGGCGCTCGGCGACGGCCGCCGCACGCGGCCAGATTCGCGAATCCACCATTTCCGACGTCGTGTACTCGGCCCACATGCACATCTCGCCGCCGAGAATGCGCGCCTTCTCCGCGGGCGCCAGTCTGTCGGCATCGCCCGACAGGGGATCCACGGCGTAATGGAAAGCGGCCGTGCTCAGATGATCCAGGTAGTACCCAAACGAGAGAATTCCGCGATAGCCCTGGGTGGCGGCATCGGCCAGCGACTTCTGCCCGCGCCAGGATTGCACCACGATGTCCTTCGGCAGGTCCGGATGCAGCACCTCGTCCCAGCCGATCAGGATTTTGCCGCGCCTGGTGAGCAGCTTCTGCACGCGCTGGTTGAAATACGCCTGGATGGCGTGGGCGTCCTTCAGGTTGTTCTGTTTGGCAAACGCCTGCACGCGCGCCGATGCGTTCCACTGTTTGGCCACCACTTCATCGCCGCCGATGTGGAAGTACGGGTCGGGGAAGAGCGCCGTCATCTCCTCGAAGAAGGCGTCGAGAAACGCGTAGGTCTCTTCGCGGCTCGGGTCGAGCACGTTCTCATACACGCCCCATTTGCGCCCGATCTCATACGGCCCGGGGTTGGTGCCCAGTTCCGGATAGCCCACCAGCCACGCCTGCGTATGGCCGGGGATGTCGAACTCCGGCACCACGCGGATGCCGCGGTCGCGCGCGTAGGCCACTACTCCGCGGATATCGTCCTGCGTGTAGAAGAGCCCGTCGGAGCCTTCCTGATGCAGCATGGGGAACCGCTTGCTCTCCACCCGGAAGCCCTGGTCCTCGGAGAGGTGCCAGTGGAAGACGTTGAGCTTCACGGCGGCCATGGCGTCCAGATTGCGCTTCACCACTTCGAGCGGCATCCAGTGGCGCGCCGAATCCATCATCAGGCCGCGCCAGGGAAAGCGCGGGTTGTCCTCGATGTGGACGGAGGGGACCACGAAGCCGTCCTGGGTCAAGGTGACGAGTTGGGCGAACGTCTCCAGGCCGTGCAGCGCGCCCGCACGGGTGGGCGCCTTGAGCAGAGCGCCCTCGGGCGTCACGTCCAGCGTGTAGGATTCGTCTTCGCCGAGCGTCGGGTAGTCGCTGCCCGGGCGTGCGCACTCGATGCGCAGCTTGGGTGTGGCCTCTTTGAGCCCGAGCATGGGGATGCCCGTCTGGCGGGAGAGCCGCACGACGAAACGTCCGATGGCAGCGTCGAGCCGGGCGTCCGGCGCGCTCACCAGCGCTGCCTTGAACGTGGCGTCCAGGGTAAGCTTGCCCGTGGCGGGCCGCACCGTGACGGGCAGCGGCATCAAGGCGGGCGTCGCCGCGAAGGCAGAGGAGATCATGACGGATAGCGCAAATCGGAGCATCCCCTCTATATTGCCCTATATTGCGCTGCCCGGGCCATCAGCGGCCATGCGCCATGCCTAGGCCCAATGCTCAATTAACAGATCGAATGGGCCGGGCGTCCTCATCGTGGAAAACGGGCAGTGCCTTCACAGAAGACGACTTAACCGGCCAGCGACGGCCGAACCCCGCAGTTTCCGAGTGGTGCGTGATCCAGGACTTGGGCGCTAACGAATAACCGCCAGCGACCTGAGCCTAAGAGACCGCGACTAGTTCGGCGGGACGTACTTCGGGGAACAATTCGCGAGTAGGGTCCACCTGCAACCATAGCAGCGCGCCCACGCACAGCAAGGCCACCATGGGGACGAAGGGCGTGTTGTAGTTGCCGGAATAGCCCACCAGGAGGCCGAAGACCACCGAGGAAAGGGCCGAAGCGGCGTTACCCGCGGTGTTCATGAAGCCAAAGACGGCACCCGCGTTCTTGCGGCCGACGTCGAGGCAGAGGGTGCAGAGGCTTGGCTGCTGAAACAGAATTCCGCCATAGGCGAGTGAAAGGAATACAAGCGCCCGGTTACCGCTTGGCGCGTAAATGGCCAGGGTGAGGAAGAGCGCCGCCGCGCCAAGCCCCACTACGCCGACTGAGCGGCGGCCGATGCGCAGGCCGTGGTGCTTCACCATCCAATCGCCTACTACGCCACCTAGCCCGTTGGCCGCGGCCCCCACCGCGTAGGTGAGCGAAGACAGCGCAAGCGCTTTTTCGGTAAATCCGCGACCCCTCATCAGATACGTTTGAAGCCAAGCCTGGTAGAATCCCAGCACGTACACATAACAAGCGCCGATGGCGGCTATGCGCCACAGTGCCGGGATGCGCAACGCCGTAGCCCAGGGCATGCCGTGGCGCTGCAAACCGGGAGAGGAGCCGATTTCACGTAGTTCAGCCGCAGTGACTCCGGCTTTCTCATGTGGCGAATCCCGAAACCATGCGTACCAGACCAGGCTCCAAACGACTCCCAAGAGGCCGAACAGGAAGAACGGCGCCCGCCATCCATAGCGCAATTGAATCGGCACGACGAGTAGTGGCGACAAGGCGG
>JADGNS010000082.1 GCA_017883355.1 Candidatus Solibacter sp. | reverse complement strand
CCGCGTGCGGCTCCAGGAAGAAGTCGAACGGATTGTATACCGCCATTTCGGCAACCAGATCGACTTCCACGGATAGCTCCGTCGTTGGTTCCGGGAAAACCAGCCGCGCCAGATAGTTGCCCTGCGGGTCCTGCTGCCAGTTGATGAATTGGTTCTTGGGAAAAACTCTTAGCGAATAGGACAGGATCGGCGTGCGGCAGTGCGGGGCGGGGCGCAGCCTGATTACCTGAGGTCCCAGCGACACCCGCCGGTCGTAACGGTACACGGTTTGATGATGAAGCGCAACGTGAATGGCCATGGATCGATTCGAGGCAGCCGGCTATTGCTGTTGCTGCCGCTGCGCCTGCAACTTCTCAGCTTGCTGGTCGTTCTCCAGAAAACGCGCCCATTCCTCGTCCGCCGCAAACTCCTTGTCGGGAGGCAGCAGGGCATCGGAAGGAGTCACACGCACGCGCACCTGCAGCTCAGTTTCCGCGGATCCTTTCATGGTGCCTACAGTGGGGCATACGTCCGCGTAGTCGCGCCCGATGGCTGTTCGAATGTGTCTTCCTCCCACAATTAAGCTATTCGTCGGGTCAAAGCCAACCCAACCAATACGCGGCAGAAGTGCCTCCACCCATGCATGAGTAGCTCCCTCATCGGAGCGATCGGAATCCCCGGGATCGCGATGAAGGTAGCCGCTCACATACCGGCACGGAATTCGCAGGTTTCGCACGATGGCAATCATGGTGTGCGCAAAATCCTGACAAACGCCCTGGCGGGACCGGATGGCTTCTTCCACGGGAGAATTGACCCCTGTGCTGCGCTTTACGTAAAAAAAATACTGGTTGATCCTGGAGTTCAGGGTAGTCAGCAGTTCCAAAGGTTCCCGCCTGCCGCGTTCCACTACTTCCAGAGCTTTTGCGAGCTCTTCGACCTCAGGCGAGGTACAGGCGAAACGGCTCGGCATCAGCATATCCCAGTAATCCTCCCGGTCGATCATGGCATCGAGTTCCTCCCATGCTCCGGGGCCCAGCGACTGCGGCAGCGGCGACGGGTTTTCCCCCTCCACCAAAGCGTCGGCGATAATCGTCAATTGCTGGTGATGCCCGGGAACGTCGAAATGATGAACCAGATTGCCGAGGTGATCCTTGTAGGAGAAGACCCGGGCCTGGGGACTTATGGACAATTGAAAACTGAAGCAGCGTTGAGTGTTCTCGCTCCGCGGCTGCATGCGCAATTCCATGGCACTCTGCCAAACGGGAAGGCTGTACCGAAAACGAGTGAAATGCCGCACCGCGTAGAACATCAAGCCTCCAGGGCCGATTGGATCGGGTAATCGATATAGACCATGTGAACCGCCGCATGCAGGCTCTCGCACTGCTCGATGACATCGTCGAGGTAACGGTGCACCCCGCCGATCATGATTTCCGCAATCTGGGCATACGCCAGAGAAGCGCGCAGCCGTCCGGCAGTTCGCTCGATCCGGCCGCTGGCCTTGGTGAAAGACGTCTGGGAGATCGCGGCAATCGCCGCGCCCATCCGCTCCACCGCGTAGCGAACGGAATACGGAAATTCCGGATTCAGCAGCAGAAATTCGGCCACCGAATCCAGTCTTAGTTCGGCGGTATATACCTTGCAGTACGATTCGAAAGCCGCGCAACTCGCCAGCAATCCCACCCAATCCAAGGTATCCGCTTCCCCAGCCCTGGAGAAATAGGCATCCAGTAGGACCGGCAATGCACAGGAACGTTCCATGTACTTACCCAGTTGAATGAATTGCCACCCCTCGCCATGGTTCATGGTGGCGGCTGTTATACCGTGAAACTGGTAGGAGCCTTCCCGAACGGCGGCTACCAGCCGCATCGGGTCGATGTCCGCCTCCAGGTTGGCGCTGGCCTTTGTAACCTTGTGATACAAACTGTTCAAGCCTTCCCACATCTCCGAACTGATCTGCTCGCGAACCTGGCCCGCATTCTCGCGGCTTACCGCGATACAGAATGCGATGGACGATTCGAAGCCTGCGTCGCAGGTCAGCTTGACCATGGCACTCTGCGGGTCGATGCCGCCGGCAGCCGGCGCGATACCAAGTGACGCCATGATGCGCAGCCATCTCTCTTCGGTGGAGAGCTTCGAAGGATTCAGCATGAGGTTGTGATTGGCTTCCAGCACGCGCGCGCAGTGGTTGGCACGCTCGAAATACCGACTCATCCAATAGAGACTATCGGCTACGCGGGAAAGCATGGGACCACCCTCATCTTCAGTTCTCTAGAACCCACGTGTCCTTGGAACCTCCTCCCTGAGACGAATTTACCACCAGAGAACCCTTGCGCAACGCGACTCTGGTAAGCCCGCCCGGCACGATGGTGACTTTCTCCCCAAACAAAACGTAGGGGCGCAGGTCCACGTGCCGCGGCTCAATCCGGCCATTCATAAAACAGGGAGCAGCCGACAGCGTGAGCGTGGGTTGTGCGATGTAGTTTCTGGGATCGGCCAAAATCTTCTCACGGAATTCGGCCTGCTGCTCGCGGCTGCTGTGCGGACCGATGAGCATGCCGTAACCTCCGGACTCGCCTACGGCCTTCACCACGTATTTTTCCAGGTTTCCGCACACCTCGTCGCGCTGCGCGCGGTCCGTCATCAGAAAGGTCTCCACGTTGTCCACGATGGGATCTTCGTCCAGATAATAACGAATGATCTTGGGAACGTAGGAGTAGATCGCTTTATCGTCGGCCACTCCCGAGCCGAGAGCGTTGGCGAGCACTACGTTCCCCGCCCGGTAGGCGTTGAAGAGCCCCGCTACCCCCAGGGCAGAATCGGCTCGGAAGGCAAGTGGATCGACGAAATCGTCATCCACGCGGCGGTATATGACGTCGACTCGTTGCAGACCGGAAGTCGTCCGCATGTAGACTGTATTATCGTGCACCACAAGATCGCGGCCCTCGACCAGTTCGATTCCCATTTGCCTGGCGAGGAATGCATGCTCGAAGTAGGCCGAATTGTAAGTCCCGGGGGTGAGCAGGACGATGGTGGACCGGCCGTCCGGCGCAAGAGAACGAAGCGTGGAGAGGAGCTCCCGGCTATACTGCTCGATGGGCCGCACGCCGCATTTTCGAAACAGCGCCGGAAAGATCTGCTTCATCACCTTGCGGCTGGTCAACATATACGAGACGCCGCTGGGGACGCGCAGATTGTCCTCGAGAACCACGAACCTGCCATCGGGCATGCGGATCAAGTCGGTCCCGGCCACGCTGACATATACGTCGCGCGGAACTTTTACCCCCTGCATTTGGCGGCGGAAGTGTTTGCAGGTATATATGATTTCGCCGGGGATGACGCGGTCCTTCACGATCCGCCGTTCGTGATAAACGTCGGCGAGGAACAGGTTGAGAGCGGTAATGCGCTGCGTGAGACCGCGCTCGATGATCGCCCATTCCGAACTGGTGACGATCCGCGGCAGCAGATCATGCGGGAAAATTTGCTCTGTGCCCTCGGCATGCCCGTACACGGTAAAGGTGATGCCCTGGTTGAAGAACGAGAGATCGGCTTCCTTCTTAAAGCGATATAGCTCTTCGGAGGGAAGATTCAGAAGTTGCGTATAGAGATTCCGGTAGTGGGTCCGAGGCCTTCCGTTGGCACGGAACATTTCGTCATAAGCCGGACCCATCGCGTAATCGCCGAAGGGCGCCGGCATCTGGAGGTTCCCGAATTGTGCTGGCGTGGACATACTTTCCCAGGCCGACTGAATCAGAAGCCATTCGACAGGGAATGTATCGGCGACAGAGCTCAGCAAAAGTATACCGTGATCGAAGCCCGGTTGCGATGCGAGCACGAGATCGTTCGTCCTGATATCATGGACCACAGTGACGCTGCACTCAGAGATGGACGAAAGCATACGTTGGCGCGTCGCGTGCTGTCAACCTGACCAATGCAATCTCACTTCGCGGATCTCGCCCCGCAGATTAGGGTATTCGTCAATGCAACTCCGGATCGGTTATGAACTGATTTACAGCTTTCCACGATCCACGCCGATCATCCTTGTTTTGAATGTCCACGATTCACGCGCGTCTGACCTCATCGTTCCCGACAGCCTGACCACCGAGCCATCCATTCCGGTCACCGGCTATCGCGACAGCTTTGGCAACCAGTGCCACCGCCTCCTCGCGCCGCCTGGCCGGCTCCGCCTCGCGGCCGACGGCGTAATTAGAGATAGCGGCAAACCGGACGAGGTCATGACCGAGGCCTGGCAGGACTCCGTGGAGGATCTGCCCGAAGATACTTTGCTGTTCCTGCTGGGCAGCCGCTATTGCGAGACCGACCTGCTGTCTCAAACGGCATGGCAGCTCTTTGGCGGCACGACTCCAGGGTATCCGCGCGTGCAGGCCATCTGCGATTACGTTCATAACCATATCGTTTTTAACTACCAGAATGCCCGGCCCACCCGCAGCGCCTCGGAGGCTTTCCATGAGGGGAGGGGTGTTTGCCGCGACTACGCGCATCTGGCGATCGCTTTCTGCCGCTGCATGAACATTCCGGCGCGATATTGCACCGGCTACCTTGGCGATGTCGGAACTCCACTGCCCTTCCCACCGGGCGATTTCGCGGCGTGGTTCGAGGCCTGGATCGGCGGCCGCTGGCACATTTTCGACCCGCGCAACAATGTGCCCCGCATGAGCCGCGTGCTCATGGCGAGAGGCCGCGACGCATCGGATGTCGCGATCACCACCACGTTCGGACCCAATTTTCTGGAGAGTTTCAGGGTCTGGACGGATGAGATTCCCGGAACCGAAGACTGATGTCTCTTCTCACCGTTCACCACTCCACCGTCTACCGTTACCGGGAGCCCGTCGGTCTGGGGGAACATCGGATGATGTTCCGCCCACGCGCCAGTCACGACCTCCGGTTGATCCGAACCAACCTGCTCATTACGCCGCAACCCGCCCAGTTGCGCTGGCTGCACGACCCGTTCGATAACTCCGTCGCCGTGGCCACGTTTGAGGGGACCACGTTGGAACTGCGTTTCGAAAGCACCGTGACGCTGGAGCATTTCGAAAATTCCTTGCCGGAGTATCCGCTTGAAGAGTACGCTCGAACGTATCCGTTTCGATATTCCGATGAGGACTTTCCCAGCCTCTCAAACGCTCTTGCGAAGCACTACGCGGGCGAGAGCGTGTCCCCATGGGCATTGCAGTTTCTCGATCCGGCGGATACCTCCAACACCATGAAGATACTGCGGGCGATGACGTCTGGCATCCGCCGGGACTTCACCTATTCCCGCCGCGTCGAAAAAGGCGTGCAGACTCCAGAGGAAACGTTGCGCACCCGCACCGGCAGTTGCCGGGATTTCGCGGTGCTGATGATAGAAGCCACGCGTTCGCTGGGCGTCGCCGCGCGGTTTGTCAGCGGCTATATCTTCGTGCCCAACAGTTCCGGGTTGGCAGGGGGCGGATCGACTCATGCATGGGTGCAGGCCTATCTGCCCGGCGCCGGGTGGATCGATTTCGACCCTACCAACAGCATCATTGGCAACCGCAATCTGATTCGTGTCGCTGTGGCCTGGAGTCCCGAGCAGGTGCTGCCCTTATGGGGCACCTACGAGGGTCCCCCGGAGGCGTTCGTGGGGATGGACGTCACCGTGAATGTCACCGAGGTGGATGGGTGATATCGACGTGTGGGGCGGATGGAATCCTGCGCGGGTCAGAGCATTAGTCCGGTTCCATATCCACACCGACCTCGACTTTATGTTCGCGCCCACCCTGGATTACGCCGCGCACCGGACTAACGTCTCCGTAATCCCGGCCCCAGGAGAGCGTGACGTGACTCTGTGACGGGATCAGATTATTGGTCGGATCCACGTCCAGCCAACCGGTGCCGGGGCAGTAGGCGGACACCCAGGCGTGCGACGCATCCGCTCCCACCAGTCTGGCTCGTCCGGGCGGAGGGTAGGTCCGCAGGTATCCGCTGACATACCTGGCGGGCAGGCCTAAAGATCGCAGGCACGCGACCTGCAAGTGAGCGAAGTCCTGACATACACCACGCCGGTGGCGAAGCACCTCTTCAGGCTGGGTCCGAACGTTGGTGGCCTTCGAGTCGAAGCGGAAATCCTTGTAGATCCGTCCGGTGAGATCGAGCAACGCTTCGGTAAGCGGCCTGGCGGGCGAAAAAGACTGCGACGCATATTCCGCAAACTCGGCTCCCGGCTTGATACGAGGCGACTCAAACACGAACTGGTAAGCGTCGAGTCCCTCCGGACTGCGATCGGCCGGCAGAGATTGCGCGACTTCTTCCCAAGGTTGTGCGCGCTCCGGCCAGACCGCCGGATCATCGTCGATGACGACCCGGCTGCGCGCCTCTATCTGCAGCTCACTATGAGGCTCCCGAATGGTAAAGAAGGTGACGGGATTCCCAAAATAGTCCAGACGCTCGCTTACTCCGGCGGGCGCCGGCGCTACCAGCAGCTCATGCGACATGCAAGTGTGGTGCGCAAAAGTCCGAGGGGTCAGGTAGGCTATATGATTCCCGACTGAGACGGGGACCTTGTACTTATAAGTCGTTTTATGAACGATTCGGTAAGTCATCCACCTATGCTGATCGGGTACGTGTGCGCATGTTCGAAGTACGTGAGCGAGATGTTATCCGCCCAGGAAGGGAGAAGTTTTTGGACAGATCCAAGAGAACGGGCGATCTGCGATTGCCCATCGGAATTACCCGCGGGCCGGTCACTGCCGGGCAGTGGAAACTCCAGCTTCTCCAGGTCCAGACCGCGCAGCAATGCCAGCGCGCCTTGTATTGCCTGCTGATCGGCCGGAGGATGGCGCGGCAGCCTCTTATGCAAATCAGCCAAATGAGCCATCTGAAAATTTAATGACCGGGGATTGCTTTCATCCGCCATCAAAACGTCCAGTACCGCGATGGGTTGTAAGGTGGTGAAATAGCGAGAGCGGTAAGTCATGGAACTATCGGCCGCTTCCAATACATATTCCAGCAAAGGCCAGCTTTGTTCATCGAGCCCTGAGGTCAATTCCCGGAGTTGCCTCACCGAGTACATCGCTCGTTCCAATCTGCGTCCCAAACTCAGGAAAAGCCAGCCGGATCCCCGGGTAATGTTTTCACGTTCCATGCCGGAGAATGCGGAGAGCAACTCCAGACACCCGTTGAGTACCGCCGAGTACTCGACAAAGAGCATGTAGTTCTCCGTGCGGGCGGATTCCGCCAGGGCAACCACCAGTCGCGACATATCCGAGGAGAGCCGTTCGCGAACGCTTCCACCGACGCGATGGACCTCCGCCAGATTGGACGCCAGGCTGTCCGGCCGCTCGACGCCCGACATTAACGAGACCAACTCATCTTCCAGATCGCGCGCACTGGCCGGGCGATCTTTGGGCAGTGTGCTGTGCGGCGAACCCAAACAACCGTGCAGCCGAAACAGGCAGGCAAGTTCGGTGTGATTGGCTCGCCGGACGCGCGTCATCAGACACCGCAGCAGGCGTGCAATGGACTCCGACCGTTCGGCGTAACGGCCCAGCCAGAAAAGGTTGTCCGCGGCGCGGCTTGGCAGGTCCGCGGGCGCGCGTTCCAGTTGGACCGGCTGGTTCCTGGGACGCAGCATGCTGAAGGTGTCTACCGGTCCGTCCCACAGAACCCAGGCGTCTTTGCTGCGGCCTCCGCGCTGCATGGATACCACCTGGCCGTCGGCTTCCGACACGCGCACCAGGCCACCGGGCATTGCGATCCAACCGGAACCGGTGTTTAGAACATACGTCCGCAGCACCAGGCTGCGCGGGTACAGGCGTCCCTGGTCCCAAACCGGCACGGTTGAGAGATCCACCTGTTCCTGCGCCACGTACTCGTAGGGGCGTGAACGTATCTGTTCTCCGATTCTCTGCTTTTCCGCCTGGGAGAGGCCTGCGCCGAAGACGGGTTCCATTCCACGCAACGGGAACGCAGGTTTGACCACCACGCGATCCAGATGGTTCAGCACCCAATCCAGTGCGTAATCCTGCCCACACCACCAGGTCGCCACGGATGGCAGTTTGAGGGCCTCTCCCAACAGTTTCTCTGCCAGGCCGGGAAGAAACGGCATGATGGCTGCAGTCTCGATCACACCGCTCCCCAGCGCGTTGGCCACGACGACGTTGCCGGCGTGGATCGCGTCCACCAGACCTGCAACTCCCAGGAACGAATCGTGGCGGAGTTCCATGGGATCGCAGAAACTATCGTCAACGCGGCGCAGAATTACGTGGACCGGCTGCAGGCCTTCCACCGTTTTCAGATAGACCCGCCGGTCGCGAACGGTCAGATCAGATCCCTCAGCCAGCGTAAGTCCGAGATACCGTGCCAGGTAGGAGTGCTCGAAGTAGGTCTCGTTATAGGGTCCGGGTGTCAGCAGAACCGCGCGTGGATGATCGCAATCCGCCAGGCCGAGCAGCACCTCACGCCAGGTGCGGAAGAAGGAAGCCAGACGCCTGACGTTTGCATCGCCAAACGCCTCCGGCAGAACGTCCGCCACGATCGTGCGATTTTGCAGCGCATATCCCGTTCCCGAAGGCGATTGCGTGCGGTCGGCGAGCACCCACCAGCGGCCGTCTGGCGAGCGCGCCAGGTCCACTCCGATTAAATGGAGATGGCCACGCTGGGGTGGTGCTACCCCGGTCAAGGGCCGCAGAAAAGCCGGATTTGCAAATAGCAAGGCCGCCGGAATGTCCCCGTTCTGAACGAGTTGGCGAGGTCCGTAGATGTCACCCAGGAGCAGATTAAGCAGGTGCGCCCGCTGCGTGATGCCTGCCTCGATGACACGCCATTCGTCCGGCGGGATAAGCAGCGGAATGGGATCGATGGCCAGTGGCCGGTTTACACCTTGCGGGTCGGTGTAGACGTTGTAGGTGACGCCGTTCTCCCGGATGCGACGTTCCGCGCGCTCCCAGCGGCGCGCCAATTCGTCGGGGCCAATGTCCTGGAGCGATTCGATAACCGCGGACCAGTAAGGCCGGGGGGTGACTCCGTCCGGCGCGAACTCATTATAAGTCGACCGGTCGGGCAACAGCATCTGAAGGAGATCAGGGCTCACAACTAGCGGCTCTCACGTGCCACTGAGCTTAGCACGTATTTTACACAGGGTTTTGGTTCGACAGCGCCCCTACTAAACGGATGCGATCGCGCGACGGGTACAATTGGTAGGACCACGAGCATGAGCGAAAGAGTCCTCGTCGTATATCGGGAAAGTGCGGAGGTCCAGCCTTATGCTCGCGCGATTGAATCCGTCGGAGCGGAGCCGGTGCTTGAGGAAGTCCGGACCGGCCTCAGGATCGGTCCGTGTTGCGGACTCTTGCTGACCGGCGGTGGCGACGTGGACCCGGCGCTCTACGGCGAAATTGCTTCCCCGGAAACCGAACTGCCCGATCCGGAGCGGGATGCCGTCGAAGCCGCCCTCATCGAGGAAGCGTTGGCTCGCGACCTGCCGCTGCTTGCGATTTGCCGTGGGATGCAACTCCTGAATGTGCATCTGGGGGGCAGCCTCGTACAGCACCTGCCAACCGCCGGGCGCCATGTCAGGCGCACCTCCGACCGAGGCCTGCCGGCCCACCGCGTGGTGATCGAGCCCGGCAGCATGCTGGCGAGCATCGCTCACCGGGAGATGTGGGAGGTGAACTCACGGCACCACCAGGCGGTAGCGCGACTTGCAAGCGGGTTCAAGGTCTGCGCCAGTGACCCGGAAGACGGAACTGTCGAAGCCATCGAACTCCCCGTGCGGCGGTACGTTCTGGCGGTCCAGTGGCACCCCGAAAATCAAGCTTCGAACGATCCCGAACAGCGCAACCTGTTTGAGAGCTTCGCGGTCGCGCTCTGAAGCCGCAAACACGCTGTCGCGTTTTTTCTGTTCGCATCGACACTCCTTCTCGTAAATCCCGATCTGATTGATAAAGTGGAAGTTGACCCACTCTCGTCAATTCTCGCCTGCGGCCTTTAGGTCGAAGGCAATGTCGTGAAACGTCGCTGCCGGGTGATAGCAGGCCGCCATCACATTCGAGTCCCGCCGGTTGAGGCTGTCATAAAGGCGTCGCAACAATGTCATGTTGGGGTGCATTTCATTTCTCGATATGGTCGGTTACAAATATTTTGACAAAAAGGCCAGGGTTCGATCTCTCGAAGAACGGCGGGCCGT
>JADGNS010000946.1 GCA_017883355.1 Candidatus Solibacter sp. | reverse complement strand
GGGCGAGACGGCCACCGGCCCGGAGGGAATTTCGCGGTCGGGATCGCGGAAGAAATACAGGCAGAACAGCGCCAGCAGGCCCATTGGGGCCGCAAACCACGGTCCCACGAGCCAGCCAACGAGGGCCCCCGCACCGCAAAGGGCGAGCGCGTAGTAGATGCCAGTAGATACGATCTTCAAACTACTATTTTCGCACGTTGGGCAGGCGCTTCCGCCAGGCGCTTTCGCCTCCCAATCCGAGCGAAGCTCGGACCTGCCACCACACCCCTGGCGCTATCATCAGAGCTACAGGTTCCCGCTGGATGACGCTACGACTCCTCATGGCAACACTGCTCTCGCTGTCCGGTTCGGCCGCCGCCGGTCCCAAACTCTCGGCGCTGGTGATCGACGGCATGAACAATCACGATTGGGCGGCCGGCACCCGTGCCATCCAGAGCATCCTGGAAGGTTCCGGACGCTTCACGGTCACCGTCTCCACGCGGCCCGCCAAGCCGGATTTCAGCCATTACGACGTGGTGATCAATAACTTCAACGGCGGGCACACGGCCGACGGCACGCGTTGGCCGCGCGAGGTGGAGCAGGCGCTGGAAAGCTACGTTCGCGGCGGCGGCGGGCTGGTCGTATTTCACGCCGCCAACAACGCCTTCCTGAACTGGCCGGAGTACAACGATATGATCGGCCTCGGGTGGCGCGATAAGACGTTCGGCGAAGGCATCGCCATCGGCCCCGGGGGCGCGGTGGTGCGCATTCCTAAAGGCGAAGGACTGAATCCAGGACACGGTCCGCGACACGATTTCGAGGTGTTCGTGCGCGACGCCGCCCACCCCATCACGCGCGGCTTGCCCGCCCACTGGCCGCACGCCTCCGAGCAGTTGACGCACGGCCAGCACGGCCCGGCGCAGGGCCTGGACATCCTGACCTACGCTTTCTCCGAGATCTCCCATCAGGGCGAGCCCATGGACTGGGTGCGGCAATACGGGCGCGGGCGGGTCTACACCACCATGCTGGGGCACACCTGGAAGGACGAACTGAACCCCAATCTGGACGACGTATCGTTCCAGGCCCTGCTGGCACGCGGCGCCGAGTGGGCCGCCACCGGACAGGTCACCCTGCCGCCGGACCTGGGCTGGCGCCCGCTGTTCGACGGCAAGACCCTGGAGGGCTGGGAACCGCGCGGCGACTGCCAATGGAGCGTCCTGGCCGATGGCAGCCTGCTCGGCCGGCGGACACAGGGCACGCCCCCGGCGGATCGCCAGCAGTACGACGGATGGCTCAGCCGCCAGGCGTGGCTCTACACCAGGGCCGAATACGGGGAATTCGATTTGCACGTGGAATACTGGATCCCCGCCGGCGGCAACAGCGGCGTTTCCATCCGCGACCGCTCGCGCGCCCACGGCGCGTTCGACGAACCCGACGCGGCGCGCCCGGAGCTGGCGGCGTTCCCCAAAACCACCCCGGCGCACATCGGCTACGAGATCCAGATCATCGACGACGACAAAGAGAAATACCCCTCGGGCAGCATCTACAGCCTGGTGCCGGCGAAAACCGGCGTGCACCGCCCCGGCGCGTGGAACAGCATGGAGATCGAATCGCGCAACGCCGGCATCCGGGTGCGGATCAACGGGCAGGTCGCGGCGGAAGGCCCGGGAGAAGCGGCGCGCTCGAAGACGGGCCCCATCGGACTGCAACTGCACGATCGCTTCAGTACGGCGATGTTCCGGAATATTCGGATTCGTGAGTCGGGGCGCTGAGGATTCGCGCCCTGTTGCCTACGGCGCCATCTCGGACGTGATGACCCGGATCACGGAGTTTGGCCGGAAGTAATTCTCCAGCTTGGCGAGCAGGCCGGGAGTCAGTTCCTGGCCCCTGGCCACCACCAGAACACCGGTTTCCGCGCGGACATCCTGCGCCAGGATCATGCCGGCCCGCAACCGGGGCAGCGGTAACTCACCGACTTGGGATTGCGGGGCACTGTGACGGATGCGCGCCAGCGTCTCCAGGATTTCGGGATCGTATCTGCCCTTGCGTCCGCGCAGCGTGTCAAAAGCCAGGGTTACGGGAAGGCCCTGCCTTTCGAGCAAGTCGATGTCGAGCGCCACCTTCAGCGCCCGGGCGCCCCACGGAATGGCCTCACCCATCCGGTCGTCGGCCGGGCGGCCGGAACCGTCAAAACCCTTTTCCTGATAGTCGAGAATCGCCAGTACCGGTTCCAGCCGCGGAATGTTGCCCAGCACCTGGGCCACGACGCCAGGCATGCGTTTCACCATGGCTCGCTCCGGTTCGCTCAGCGCCTGCCCCTGGTAGACGCGCTCCAAGGTTGCCGCCGGCAGAATCACGCTGCCGATCTGCGACAGCATGGCGGCCACCTCCACCTGCCACGGATCCTTGACACCGAGGCTCGCGGCCAACATACCCACCGATTGGCGGATCAGCCGGGCTCGGCCGAAAGCCATGGGGCTGGCGACGGCCAGGATATCGAGCAGCGCCTGGATGCTGCCCCGCAAGGTGTCTTCGAGGAGCACCCGCTCGGCCGTGATCAGCCGGTGCTGTTCGATGGCAGCGTTCAGAGTGAGCGCCATCAGCGTCGTGGGGCACGGTTTGGTGATAAATCGGAAGATCGAACCTTTGTTGATGGCGGCAACCGCATGGTCGAGGTCGGGTGTGCCGGTGAAGAGGATGCGCACCGTATCGGGAGCGATCTCGCAGGCATGGCCGAGCAGCGCGACGCCATCCATCTCCGGCATGCGCAGGTCGGAAACGATCACCGCGAAGCGTTCGCTAGAGCGCAGCAAGTCGAGAGCCTCCGGCCCGCGGACGGCGGTGGAGATCCGATAGGGCCATTTGCGGAGATTGCGGACCATAGCCGCCAGCAGGTCGGGTTCGTCATCCACAAACAGGACGCGGCTGTGCGAGGTTTCGGCGGGACTGGTCACGACGCCCCCTCCGGTATGGGTCTCGCACGCCAGGCGGCGATTTCGTTCTCCAACCCCAGAGCCCGCAGATATTCCTGGTCAATGGTGGGCATCTCGTCGGTTCCGCAGGCAGACTCTGGTTCACGCTCAAGCGCCAGCATATTCGCGAAATACACGGCGGCAGGTGCACCGAAGCGGGGG
>JADGNS010000945.1 GCA_017883355.1 Candidatus Solibacter sp. | reverse complement strand
ACGCGGGGACAGGCGTCCCCGGCGGTGCAGTTGGCGTTGATGGGCCGCCCGTCGCCGCCATACAGGGCGCCGACCCAGCCATACGAATCCTGAATCGAGCGATTGCATTGCACCAGCGTGTATTGTCCCGGACCGGCCACCGCGGAACCGCACGCATACAGGCGATCGTCAAACGAAGAATCGAATTGCTTCATGAGCTGGCCAATCGACGTCGCGCTGTAGAGGACGACCGGCGACAAGGGGATAATGTCGTTGGTGACCACGGGGCGGAAGTTGCCGGTATAGGTGGTCCGGTAAATGTTGCTGCCGGAGGCGTAGTAAAGCGACAAGTCGCTGCCGTTGACGAACGAACCTGGAAACGGGATCACCCCGAGATAGAGTGCCTCGCCGGTAGCCGGCACGATAAAGTACAGGAGCCCGTATTCCTGGCCGTTATTCGGGAAGACGCACAAATACCCGCGCTTGGATGGTGTGGGCCCGGTGGGCGTGGCCGAGCACACCCGGGAGAATCCTCCGTCTCTCAGGTAGGCGCCGGAAAATCCGTACGACCGGTTGCCGGCTTCGGCATCGAGCGACACGCGCTTCAGAAGCGCTCCCGTCTGCGGATCCACGATGGTCTGGGCGCGATCCTGCAACTGGGTGGGAATCATCCACTGGCCGGGATTGCTCTCATCCACCTGGGGAACATCGTTGTAAGTCATCCCCAGAGGAATGTTGGCGGTGGTGAACGCTCCGCTGGCCACAGCGCCGCCGCAGGTGACCTGATAGTAGTGATTCGCGTAGGCTTCGAGCGCCCGGGAATAGTTCTTGCCATCGGCAGCTCGTTGCGTGATGCGCTTGCCGACCACGAAGACGCGGCCGGTTTGGGCGGTGACGGCGTCCGCCCGGGTGTCCTGGTCCGCACCGGGAAAGAGATTCGGGTCCACGTCGCGCACCAATGGCGCCAGCGAGGGCTGTTGCGACACCTTCACGATACAAGCGCCGCCATCGGGAGCGGAATAGGTGAGAACCGCTTGCGTGTTGGTTGTCCCGACGATTCTGACCCGGAAGGCAGTTCCGCGGGGGACACGCTGCTGCGCGCCGGCACCGTGGGCCAGCAGGCAGCAAATGAACAGCCATCCCGCCGTCCGCATTCCCCCCCGAAAAAGGAAGCCATCGCCAAGAACCTGTATATAGCCCATTACTCCCATTGGAGCACAGCAGGCGACGCCGGCGATGTTAGTTTGCGCTCCGCGCGTGGCCGGCAAACGCTCCCTCAGGGTTGACAGACGAAAGCGTCTGTCCCACGTTGGTGCGCCCGCGCTACTCCGGCGTGGCGGACTCCACCAGCACCAGCCCCGATGGGAGTTCTTCTCCGAAGATGCGGCCCAGCGTCCGGTCGTCCTCTTCCTCGCCATCGAGCACGGCGAGCAGGCGGTCGGAATGCGGCAGCGTCAGGAGCTTGCTCCGTACGGCGTCGCGCGTGGCGGCGGGAAGGTCGCGGGTGGGGTCTTCGGTACGGCGTGCCATGCCGGCCAAGGCGTCGCCGGCGGCGGGGATGCCCCGCAGCGCTTCCACCCAGCGCGAGACCGTAGCGGGCGGCATCACCAGGTTGATGGGCCCGTAGAAAAGCTTGCGAGCGCCCAGGCGTCCCAGGCACCAGAGTTCGCTCTCCTTGAAATCGCCCGCTTTGACGCGCTTGACGAGCGCGTCGCCGAGCTCGGTCTTGGTGCCCAGCGGCAGCAATTCCAGGCTGGCGGCGCAGCGCCACATTTCGCGGAACAGCGAGGGGTTGACGCGCTGCGGCTTCTTGATGCCGCGCGGCAGCAGGAAGGCGGAGAGCCGCTGATAGACATCGGTCTGCTGGTTGCGATTGAGACCGCCGGCCACGCGTCCCCAGAAAATCCACCAGTCGATTTCACACTGCACCTGATTGCCGTAGGTCAGGCCGGCGGCGTACACGCGGCGCGCCTGTTCGATGCGGAACTCGTCGCCAGGGTAGCCGAAGCCGGGGCGCAGGCAAAAGCCGGCGAGATTGAGCCAGCGGATCTCGTACGCCGGGCTCTTCTTGCGCCCGTCGGAGGCGGCGAGGAATGCGTCGGCCATCTGCCGGATGGCGGAAAGCGGCCAACTGTTTTTGCCCAGCCCCATGGTCTGTTCGAGTTTGGCCGGGACTTCCTCGGGTGGGATCGGCGATTTCGCCGAGGGCGAGAAGACCGCCTCGATCAGCGCGAGAGACTGTTTCATCGCCTGCTCGCTCACCACGGCCGCGGCCTTGCGCTCCGCGGGGGCTTCCTTCGCCTGCTTGCGAAGTTCGAATTGCAGACGCCAGCGGTTGTCGCTGATCTTGGATTCGCACCAGGTCTCGAGCGTGCCGATCTCCGTCAGGCGCGCGCCCAGCTTCACGGGAATCAGGCGCTCCTCCACCTTCTTGCCGAAGCGGATCACCGCATGCAGCGGCGCGTGCATGTGCAGGCCGGCATCGGCGGCGTCGAATTCCAGCACCTGCCCTAGAGCATCGTCCGTGCGCGTCAGAGAGCTGTACAGGCGGAAAGAGACGGGGCGGTTGGCCACCAGTTGCAGCGCGTCGTTATCGATCTCCAGCGCCGCGCCTTCCTCGGCGCCGCGCGGCACCAGGCATACCGCCGGGAACTTGCCCTCGCGCGGCTCGCCCAGCCCGATATAGTAAGTACGCGGCAGGCCGCCGCGCACCAGCACGCCGCTGCCGGTGGAGCGCACGTAGGAGTAGTAGGCCGCGCCGCGGGCCACCGCCAGATCGAGATCCGTGTTCTCGAAGATCTCCGGGCGGCGCCCGTACCAGTGGCCCACTACATCGGCCACGCGCTGGCGCAGAATCTCCGGGATGAAGAATCCGCCGTTGAAGAGAATGGCGTCGGGAATCTGGCCGGTGGGCTCCAGGAATTCGTTGAGATGGCGCGTGACGGCGGGGTCGGCGACGTATGGCAGGCCAAGCTCGCGGAAGAGGCTGCGCTTTTCCTCCTTCGGCAGCTCGCCGCGCTCGCTCATGGGCAGGAAGCCCTCTAGCGCCAGTTCCAGTGCTTCCGCGCGCAGGATTTCCGTCTTCAGCGATTTGCCGATCAGCGACGAGCCGCTGCCCAACACGGTGATTTCCACGGA
>JADGNS010000944.1 GCA_017883355.1 Candidatus Solibacter sp. | reverse complement strand
GATTCTGGCATGGGTCGCCGCCTCTCCCCATCGCATCCGAACGCTGCCGCAAGCGATGTAGAGGACGGTTTCGGGCTCGCCGTGGTGATGAGGTCTGGTTTTGGCGTTGGGCAGGACCACCACAGTTCCGGCCACGGTTTGCTCGCTCCTGTTCGGGCTGGTGTGATGGCGGGCGGCGCGGGTGATTTTGCGACGGTAGCGTGCCAGTCCATGCCTTATACGATAGCTGCAATTTGTCCTCGTAGATCGAGTCGATGATGAGATCGGCCGGCCCTGGCCTTGCACCCCCAAACCGCACGGCGGACAATGGGTAGGCAGTCGAAAAAGAGATGAATAACATAAACGGCATCGACCGGGGGCTCAATCCGGCCCCCGGCGTCGCGCTCCTCGAGGCGCTGTGCGATGACACAGCTGGCAGGAAGGTCGTAACTATCCGTGGCTGAAGGCGACGCGCTTCTCATCGAGTACAAACGCCGCGATTTTCTCCGCATCCTCGGTTCCGGCGCGCTCCTGACGCTGCCCCTGCCCGGCGCGGACCGACCCCTCCGAGTGCGGCTCGGTAAAGACGGCATTTTCGAGGCTTTCACCGGCAAGATCGAGATGGGCCAGGGCGCCCGGACACTGCTTACCCAGGCTGCCGCGGAGGAACTCGGCGTCGGGGTCGAGCGGGTTCGCCTGATCATGGGCGACACCGACATTGTGCCAGACGATGGCGGCACGTGGGCCTCGCTCACCACGCCCGAGACGGTCCCAGCCGTCCGACAGGACGCCGCATCCTTTGCCGGTCATCCCCTCACCGATCCGGCGCAGTGGAAGGTGCTGGGCACGTCGGTCCCGCCGCTCCACGGACGGGACGCGGTCACGGGCGCGCTTCGCTACTGCTCCGATGTGCGTGTTGAAGGCATGCTGCACGGACAGATCGTGCGCCCCGACGCCTACCGCGCCAAACTCGAAAGCTTTGACGATTCCGCGGCGCGAGCGCTGCCTGGCGTGCAAGTCGTCCGCGAAGGCGACCTGCTCGGCGTAGTGGCCCCTGACCCGGAAACGGCCGGCCGAGCCGCCGGCCTGATCCAGGCGCGCTGGCGGGCGGAACAGCTGCCGTCCATCGACTCCCTCATCGAGACCCTCCGCGCCAAGGGTGTGGCGCCGGTGGAAGTGAAGGACACGCGCTACCCGCCGTTGATCCGCGGTGGCGACGTGGAAGCGGGACTCGCCTCGGCACACCGCAAACTCTCCGCATCGTATTGGGCGCCACCCATCGGACACGTGCCCCTGGAGCCTCGCGCGGCGGTTGCGGAGTGGCGCGATGGCACTTTGACCATCGACTGCGGAAAGTCCGCACCGTTCCTGGTGCGCGCTGAGCTTGCCAAGTCCCTCGGTATCCCGGAAGCGAAAGTACGAGTTCGCATCTCTATGCCCGGCGGCGCGTTCGGGAGCAAGCAGCGCAGCGAATGCGAACTGGAAGCCGCGATCCTGGCGCGCGCCGTGAAGGCTCCGGTTCGCCTTGCCTGGACGCGCGAGGAGGAATTCTGGGTTGCCTACGCGCGCCCGGCGGGCGTGGTGGACATCGAAAGCGGCGTCGATTCCGAGGGCCGCCTGGTTGCCTGGCGGTTCCGCAACTACAACGCCGGCGCGCCGGGCCTACGCCCGCCATACGACCTGCTCCACATGTCCAACGAGTTCTGGCGGTCCGAGTCGCCGTTCCGGCAAGGATCCTACCGGGCGCTGGCCGCCACCCTGAACAACTTCGCGCGCGAGTCGCACATCGACGAATGGGCACACGCGCTCCATCGAGACCCGCTGGACTTCCGCTTGGCCCACATCGGCGACGCACGCTTGAAGGAGGCGCTCCAGCGAGCCGCCGAGCGGTTCGGCTGGGGCAAACGGAAACCGGGTCAGGGTGCTGGCTTCGGGCTCGCCTGCAATATCGAAAAAGGCGCGCGCCTGGCACTCTTCGTGGAGACGGAAGGCAAGGGCACCCGGCTGAGGCTGCGCCGGATGGTCGCCGTCGGCGATTTCGGGGCCGCGCTGAATCCCGACAACCTTCGCAACCAGATGCAGGGGGCGATTATTCAGGGGATCGGCGGAGCGCTCTGGGAGCAACTGCAATTCGACAGCCGCAACCAGTTGACGCGTCGGCTCTCCCAATACCGCGTGCCGCGCTTCGGTGACATTCCCGACATGGTCGTCGAATTAATTGACCGTCGCGATGTCCCTGCCGTCGGCGCGGGCGAGTCGCCGATCACTCTACCTGCGCCGGCAATAGCGAATGCCCTGTTCTCGGCAACCGGCGAGCGCAAACGCTTGCTTCCCCTGGCGATCTGAACCGCACAACTGCGCAGCGTTATTACCAAATATCGGTAGCTATTTGCGCGAAAGGGCGGCGATGCGTGGCAAAACTGCGACAGTGCAATGCCAAGCGAGTTCGAACGACGCTCAGGATCGCACTGAGACACGCCGATGATGGGCTGGAGCGGGCTGGTCCGGGGAACTAGGCCACTCTCCGCGCTCCCCGCTTGATAACGCGCGCAATGTGCTCGTGACGCCAGGCCGTTCCGCGCCGCGTCCGCAACGCGCGCCCGTTCAGCGCCGCCGCAATGCCGCGAAGTGTGCCACCGCCAGCCCGCAGGCGCCCGATCTCTTTGAGGACCGTTTGTTCGGCGAAGTCCGGTTCGACATGTTTGCCGTCTCGGGCCAGCCGATAACCATACTCGATGTTGCCGACGCGCTCACCATTGCTCTTCTTGTGGCCCAGCGCGTCGCGGGTGCGTTCGCCAATCGCCTCCCGCTCCCACTGGCTGACCGCGCCCATGATCGTGATGACGAGACGACCGGCGGCTGAACTGGTGTCCAGCGATTCGGCCACCGAGATCAACGCGACCTTCTTTTTTTCGAGGAGTTCCAAAAGGCCGCACAGGTCTTTCACCGACCGGGTAAGTCTGTCCAGCTTGGCGACGATCACGGCTTGGACCTTGCCGCCGTTGACCAGTGCCAGGAGGCGTTGCAGTCCCGGCCTGTTCAAGCTCTTGGCGGACTCGCCGCCATCAACGATTACATCAACCAAAGTAGCGCCCTGGACCGTCGCCATGGCACGCACCTTTGCATCTTGGGCATCCAGGGAGACTC
>JADGNS010000081.1 GCA_017883355.1 Candidatus Solibacter sp. | reverse complement strand
GGTGCTGTCGAACCGCCGCACGCTCTGCGGCGTGCCCAGAATGGGCTTGCCGAGCGCGTGATCCTTCCAGAAATTAGCCGAGAAGATCTCGTGGACCAGGTAGTCCGGCGAGTCCTCCTCCATCTTGATTTCTTCCAGGATGACGCCCTTCTCCTTCTCGATATCCTCTTCGCGGAACATCGGGTGCAGCACCAGGTCGGCCAGAACGTCGAAGGCCTGCGACAGGTGCTGATCCAGCACCTTGGTGTTGAAGCACACCAGTTCCTTGGCCGTAAAGGCATCCAGATTGCCGCCCAGCGCGTCCACGCTGCGCGCGATGTCCTCGGCCGACCGGCTGGTGGTGCCTTTGAACAGCATGTGCTCGATGAAGTGCGAGATGCCGTTCTGCTCCGTGGTTTCCCGCCGCGAGCCCGAACCGATCCAGATGCCCACCGACACGCTGCGCACGTGCGGCATTACCTCGGTAACCACACGCACGCCGTTGGCCAGCGTGCTCATTTCGATATTCCGTAAAGGACTGGTTGGTGATGTCATTGCAGAAGAGCGGAAGGGCCTACTTCATTTGTATCACCTTCCCGGCTGTGGCGGGTACCACAGCGCAGTACCACCGAGCGCGGTTGCAACCGTGAAACTCAACGGAATAGAATAGGCGGGCAGCAGGAGTGGCACCTTTTATGGAACAGGACCAGCCGGGCGATCAACTCGCCCAGGTGCTCGATGAGAATGCAACCCTTCGGCAGAAGCTGGAAAAATACAAATCACTTGAAGAAGACCTCGCCGCCCAGCGGGTCTTTGAAAAAACCAAGAAGCTTCTAACGACTTGGATCACGTTGGGCGGCGCCGTGACATTGGTAGCTGGAATGGTTGGCTTCAAGGTGATCACCGACTATACAGAAGGGCTGGTGAAGGACCGATTGCAGGCTGTCTCACAGGGCCATATCGAGGACGTCCTCCTTCAGGAAGGAAAACGCAAAATTGCAGACGTCGTAGAGAAACAGCGTGCTGAGCTGCTCACGTTTGTGGCGCAGCAAAAGGCACAGATCAGCATTTCCGGTTTGCCGCTAGGCACTGCCGTTTCCTCTTCCTTAGGGATTCCGGCCGCCAAGGCGGCCCCGCTTCCCGCAGTTGTCGACTACACAGATAAGATGCAGCCGGTCCGCGACTCGGGAGACGAAGGAGCAGTCGTGGGATTCGCTGTCGCGGCTGCGGTGGAGTACCAGATTCGCAAGACGCTCAACGAAAGCGTCGTAATCAGCCCTCGTTATATCTACTACTACGCCAGGGAGAAGTTGCGAACCCAGAGCTCCGATTCCGGGGCCCAAATTCGCGATGGAATTTCCGTGGTTACCAGTCGGGGTGCCGTGGCAGAAAGTGCCTGGCCTTATCGGGCTGGTGAATTCGCAATGGCCCCGCCGGCTTCCGTGGCGGACGCCCGGCACTACAAAATGGCCAAGAGTCAGGCCCTCAGCGGCCTCGACGCAATTAAGTCGGCGCTGGCCACCGACGGTCCTGTGGTCATTGGAGTAACACTATACGCGCAATCCCAGTCGGCGGATGTCGCGAAGACTGGTCGCGTTCCAATGCCGAAGGCGAAAGAGATAATTATTGGAGGGCACGCGATCTGTCTCGTCGGATACGACGATGGACAGCGCATTTTCAAGTTCCGGAATAGCTGGGGGAAAGGCTGGGGCGATAAGGGCTATGGGTATCTCCCTTACGATTATGTAGAGCAACTCTCCTCGGACAGTTGGTCAATCAAACTGTAGGTGGGCACTAGGAGAGTTCGACGAACGTGAACCGGGCTTCCCGCCAGTTCGGTGACACGAAGCAGGACGCGATTCAACGGGCCCGGACGGACCCGCGTGGGCCAGGAGGGCAGCCAGGATCCGCTAGACTGGAAGAGAATGGCGCGACCGCTGGTGGGCATGGACCTGACCGATCTCCGTGAGGCCCTGGGCCCCGAACAGCCTGGGTACCGCGCCCGCCAAGTCTACGAAGCGCTCTATCGCGGCCAGGCCGCGGACCTGGTGCAGATTTCCACCCTGCCCGTGCGCATGCGCCAGGAACTGGCCGAACGGCACGCCCTGGGCCTCCCGACGGTGGATCGCCTTTTTACATCCATCGACGGTACGCGCCGCTACCTGCTGCGGCTCGCCGACGGCCGCACGGTGGAAACCGTGCTCATGCCGGAAGGGGAGCGCGACACCATCTGCATCTCCAGCCAGGTGGGCTGCCCGGTGGACTGCAAGTTCTGCATGACGGCGCTGATGGGCCTGGAACGCAGTCTGTCGGCGGGCGAGATCGTCGGCCAGGTGCTCGTGGTGGCCAGGGAAAACCAACTCCGCCAGGAGGGCGGGCGGCTCAACATCGTCATGATGGGGCAGGGCGAGCCGCTCTTGAACCTGGCCAATGTGGTCAAAGCCACGCGCATTCTGCTGGACCCGTCCGGCTTTGCCCTCTCGCCACGCCGCCTCACGGTCTCGACGGCCGGCATCATCCCGCAAATCGCCGAGCTCGGCCGCGAACCGGTGCGCCCCAAACTGGCCATCTCGCTCAATGCCTCCACCGAAGAGCAGCGGCAGGAACTCATGCCGATCACGCGGAAATATCACTTGAAGGATCTGCTGGCCGCCTGCAAGGCGTATCCGCTGCGTCCGTGGGAGAAACTCACCTTCGAATACGTGCTGCTGGATGGTGTCAACGATAGCGATGCCGACGCGCGGCGCGTGGTCAAACTGCTCGCCCACCTGAACGCCAAAGTCAACCTGATCGCGCTCAATCCGGGGCCCGGAATTCCGTACTCCACGCCGCTGCCGGAGCGCGTGGCCAGCTTCCAGGCAATCGTGCGCCGCGGGCTTCCGTGCTTCGTGCGCAAGCCGCGGGGGTTGGATATTTACGCCGCCTGCGGCCAGCTCAAGCGCAACTCGGTAATGGCGATCGAGCCGGTGCGCAACGAGTAGGCTCCCTGTCCGAGCTTTGGCTCGGTTGGCAAGCTGAAGCATGCCCCACCAGGCACAGTCCCCTTGCCGCGCACGCCACGCCGTGTTAGCGTTCAGCCACAGGAATTAACAGAGATGAACTTTCAATCCTTGTGGATGATCTTGCCACTCCTGGTGTGGCCACTGAGCGGCGCCGGCCGGACCCAGAATGCCGCGGACCTGGTGGTGGAATACGGCAAGTTCCAAGAGCCGCCGGCGGAGTACCGCGGCCATCGCTGGTTCACCTTCCGGCTCTCCAATATCACCGAGAACTCCATCGTCAGCGGCATCCAGCAGGCGGCTAAGAGCGATTCCTTCGGCAGCTTCATGATCACGGCCGATGGCGGACTGACCACCGGGCTCTCCGAAGCCTACATGAAGGGGTCGAAGCGTCCGCCGAGCCAGACCGGAGTGGCCTACCTGAGCGAGGAATATTTCCGCCTCTACCGCCTGGCCATCGAAGAAGGCCAGAAGAACCATCTGCCGATGCGCGTGCTCTACGACGAGTTGCAGTATCCCAGCGGCATGGCGGGCGGGCTGCTTTATAGCAAGTACCCCGAGAGCGCCGCCAAGAGTCTGGAGATGGTGGAGAAGAATGTTACCGGACCCGCGGCGGTGACGCTGGAGATCCCGGTCGCCGGCGGTATGTACGTGGGTGCGGTGATGATGCACCGCGACACGCTCGAGCGCGTGGATATCGGCGCGCGCAAGCCGGTAGCGAACCGATTCACTTGCCAGGTTCCGAAGGGCGAGTGGAAGGTGATGCTGTTCTATCTCGACCCCACCTTCCGCCCCGCCTCCACCAAAGGCGGCTTCGTCGATTACCTGGACGGCTCCGCGGTGGACAAGTTCATCAACCTCACCTTCGACGCCTACTACTCGCACCTCAAGGAGTTCTTCGGCGACCCGATCCAGATGACTTTCTACGACGAGCCTTGCATGCATATGTCCAACGGGCGCATGTGGACGCCGGGTTTCAACCAGGCATTCCAGAAAAAGTTCGGCATCTCGCCGATGACGTATTACCCGGCGCTGTGGTACGACATCGGCCCGGAGACCGCCGCCGCCCGCAACGCGCTGTTCGGTTTTCGCGCGCAGCTTTACGCGGAGAACTATATCGGCCGGGTGGCCGACTGGTGCGCCGCGCACGGCATCGACATGAGCGGCCACCAGGATCAGGAAGAGGTGCGCAATCCCGTGGCGATCCACGGCGACCTGATGAAGGTCTTCTCGCGGCAGCAGATTCCCGGCGTGGACGATATCTACAATACGGGCCGCTCCAACGTTGGGTACAAGGTGGTCACATCGTCGGCCTTCAATTGGGATAAGCCGCTGGTGATGGCGGAAACCTACGCCGCCTACCGGCAGATGACCACTGCGACGGCGTACAAGACCGCCATGGATCAGTACGCCATGGGAGTGAATCTACAGATCGGCAACCGGCCGGCGGATGCCGGTCCGCAGCTTGACCGCTTCGTGGGGCGCATGAGCTACCTTTTGCGTCACGGCCGCCATGTGGCGGATGTCGCCATGCTGTACCCGATCGCATCGCTGCAATCGGCGTACTACTTCGCCTCGCCGCCTACGAGCAACCGTCCGGGCTCCAGCCCCACCTTTTATTGGGCGCTGGAAGGCGGCGTGATTCCTCCCGAAATCGACTACATGGACCTGGGCGAGATGCTCTTCCGCGGGCTGCGCGTGGACTACACCTATCTGCATCCCGAGGTGTTGACCGGACGGTCGCTGATTGCTGGCGGTCGGCTGACACTCGACAACAAAGAGAATCGCGAAGAGTTCCGCGCGCTGATTCTTCCCGGCGGCGAGACCATCGCAGCGGAGGCGGCGAAAAAGATTCTTGAATTCTACCGCGCGGGCGGAGCGGTGATTGCCATGCACAAGCTGCCCTCGAAGGCCGCGGAGTTCAAGCGCGACCAGGAAGTGCAGGCCATGGTGGCGGAGGTGTTCGGCTTCCCGGTGCGCGACCCGATCACGGCGGAAATCCGCCCGGTGGTGGACGACTTCAAGAACTACTTCGCCAATCGCAACCAGGCCGGCGGGCGCGCGTACTTCCTGCCGCAGCCCGACATCAAGCTGGTGAACAACGTGTTGAAGGAAGCCGTGGGGGTGCGCGACGTGGATATCCAGCAGCCGCCCATGTGGCCGGTCAAGATGTACCCGGATTACGACGGCGCGCTGACCTACATCCACAAGGTGAAAGACGGCAAGGACATTTACTTTTTCGCCAACTCGCGCGACGCGGCGGTGGACACCAAAGTGGTGTTGCGCGGCAGGAAGAACCTGTCGCTGTGGGACCCTCACACGGGCGAACGGCGCCCGGCGGAGACCGCGCAGGGGGAACAGGGCGGCCAGCCGGTGACCACCGTGCGCCTGGTGCTGGATGCGGTCAAGGCGGTGTTTTTTGTGGCGGAGTAGGGCGAGGAAGAGGCGTCCGAGCTTTGCTCGGATGCACAAGGCGACCCAGAGGGTACCCCCTTATGCCACCACCCCATTTGACCCATTGGCATGCGGCCAACTAAACTAGTGTGTAGGGAAGTGTTGGTACTCAAGGGTCTATGAGAACGGACGCGCCACTTAATTTCAGGTATCAGGACATATTGACTTCGATTGTCCGGGCGTATATCGATACCGGCGAGCCGGTGGGATCACGCACGATTTCGAAGCGCCGCCACAATAACCTCAGTCCGGCGTCCATCCGGAACGTGATGGCGGACCTGGCCGACGAAGGCTACCTCTCGCAGCCGCATACCTCCGCGGGCCGCGTGCCCACCGGGAAGGCATTCCGCTTCTTCGTCAGCTCGCTGGCCACCAGCCGCGTGACCGCCGGCGATTCGGATCGCATGACCAACGAGTTCCGTGCCCTCGATACGGTGGTCGAGCGGGTGGAGCGGTCCTCCTACATCCTGGTGGAACTCACGCGCAACGTCGGGATCGCGGCCGCCATTCCGGAACTGGCCCAGGAACTCGACCAGATCCAACTGGTCCCGCTCTCCGACCGCCGCGTGCTGATGGTGCTGGTCACCAGCGACCACATGGTGCGCAACCGCGTGGTGATGCTCGACGAGCCCACGTCCCCGGAGGAACTGACGTCCATCTGCAATTACGTGAACCGCAACTTCAGCGGCTGGCAACTGGGCCAGGCGCGAAGAGAACTGCTGCGCCGGATCGAAACGGAACGCGAGTTGTATCACGCGGTGATGCACAAGTTACAGATGTTGTCCCAGAAGGGATTGCTGGAGGCGGACACCTCGCCCCAGGTGCACATGGAAGGCGCCAGCAATCTGCTGGGTTTGGACCTGCACCTGACGCGCGAGAAAATGCGGGAGCTTTTCCATGCCCTGGAAGAGAAGCAGCGTCTGATGGAACTGCTCGACCGTTTCCTGGAACAGCCTCCGGGTGAGTTGGCGGTGCGCGTCGGGCTGGAAGACGCCCACCCGGCGATGAAAGACCTCGCGCTGATTGGGATGACCATCCGGATGGCCAGCGGCTTGCCTGCCAAAGTAGCCGTGCTGGGCTCCATGCGCATGAACTACGAGCGTGTGATTGCGGCCGTGCTGCAAACCAGCCGGGCGTTGGAAAGTGCGCAATTTTAGAACCTGGAACCGCCGAAAAAGAAAGCTAAGCGAAAAAGCAGTGGACATGCAAAAGCCCCAAGAGAATCCCCCTGAAGCGCTCCCGGAGGGCGGCCCGTTCGACTCGATTCTGGAGGGCCAACTGACGGCCCTGGCCGCCGAGCGCGAGCAGTTCGCGGCCGAAAAGGCGGAACTGCAAGAGCGCCTGTTGCGCGCCCGCGCGGAGTTCGAGAATGCGCGCCGCCGCTCGGAACTCCAACGCCTGGACTACTTCCAGTTTGCCGCCATGGAACTGATGCGCGACATGCTGCCCATCCTGGACGATTTCGAGCGTGCCTTGAAGGTGGACACAGCCGACCGCGATTACGCCAAAGGAGTGGAGCTGATCTACCAACGCATGGCGGACACGCTCAAGAAGCTCGGGTTGGAACCCATCGAAACCGCCGGTCAGCGATTCGACCCCAACCTGCATCAGGCGGTGGAGCGGGTGCAGACCGAGGATGCGGAAGACCAGAGCATCCTGGGCGAGTTCCAGCGGGGATATAATTTCAAAGGAAAACTTCTCAGGCCCGCGATGGTTAGGGTCGCGGTCAGGCCGTAGCCGCAGTGAATCCCGTGTCGAAGAGAGATTATTACGAAATACTGAGTGTCGGAAAGGGTGCCGGCGATCAAGAGATCAAAGGCGCCTACCGGGAACTCGCCAAGCGCTACCATCCCGACCGCAATCCGGACGACCCCGGCGCGGAGGAGAAATTCAAGGAAGCCAGCGAGGCGTACAGCGTGCTGAGCGATGCGCAGAAGCGCGCCGCCTACGATCGCTTCGGCCATGCGGGCGTGCAGGGCGCCGGCAGCCCCGCCGGCTACAACCCGGAAGCGTTCGCCGATTTCGGCGACATTCTGGGCGATTTCTTCGGCTTCGGCGACCTCTTCGGCAATGCCGGCGGCGGACGCAAGCGCACGCGCGCGCAACGGGGCGAAGACGTGCGCTACGATCTGGAACTGAGCTTCGAGGACGCCATGTTCGGCATGAGCGCCGACATACAGGTGCCGCGCATGGAGCGCTGCGAGCGCTGCAAGGGGGCGGGCAGCGAGCCCGGCAGCGGGCCGAGCAACTGCCCCACCTGCCACGGGCGCGGCGAAGTGCTCTACCAGCAGAGTTTCCTTTCGATTCGCCGGACGTGCAGCACGTGCAACGGAAGCGGCCAGATCATCCGCAACCCGTGTTCCGAATGTAAGGGCCACGGCTACCGCCAGGTACAGCGCAAGCTCAAGGTGAACATCCCGGCCGGCGTGGATGACGGCAACCGCCTGCGCCTGGCCGGCGAAGGCCAGCCGGGCGGCAATGGCGGCCCCGCCGGCGATCTCTACGTGTTCCTCAAGGTGAGGGAGCACCCGTTCTTCGAACGCCACGAAAACGATCTGCACTGCACCATCCCGCTGAATATGGCGCAGGCTTCTCTTGGCTGCGAGATCGAAGTGCCGACGCTCGGCGCGCCGCACAAGCTGAAGATCCCGGAAGGCACGCAGAACGGCACGCAGTTCAAGTTGCGCCACCAGGGCGTCGCCATCCTCAACAGCGGCTCGCGCGGCGATCTCTACGTCCACGTCGTCGTCAGGATGCCCGCGCGCCTTACGCGCGAGCAGCGGAAACTGATCGAGCAGTTGCGCGAGACGCTACCGGTGGACAACCAACCGAGCGAAAAGGGATTGTTCGACAAGGTTAAAGATTATTTCATGTAGGAAGATCGCTCCCTCAGAACAGAGAATAAAACAAGTTTCTCGCAGAGGCGCGAAGCTCGCAAAGAACAACTTGTTCGGTCGCGGCTCGGATTGGGGGGCCTCAGGGGCAAGGGAGTGTTGGTTACGGCAGGAACCACTCCAGCCAGTTCAGCATCTCCCTTTGGCGCTCCGTTTGCCCGGCGGCGACTTCCAGATTCACGTACCGGAAGGCGCGCGCGGCGGCCAGGCGGGAGAGCGAACCGTCATCCTGTTTCGGCCCATGCTGTTGCAGCACGACGTTGTAGGGCGAGGTCTTCAGCGTCTCGAAATCCCGCGGGTCGGTGCACAGGAAGAAGGCGTGCGGATTGCCCGGCTCGCGCAGCGAGGTCTGGTCGCTGATCGGCACTTCGGCGGTGACCGAATAGGCGGATGAGTTATTGTGCAGCGCGATGGTCATGCCGCCCCGGGGCGGGGTCAGCGCGCGCACCAGTTTCTCGCGGCCGCGGTCCAGCAAATCGAGCGCGCGACGAACGCGCTCGGGCGCGACGCCGGGGTTCAGCAGCTTCAAATTGGCCTCGGCCCCCACGCGCGAGAACATGCGGTTGGGATCGAGCTGGAGCGATTCCACGGCCACCACGCGGGTGCGGCTCTCGATCACAAACGCGATGCCTTCATGCGTCTCCATGTGCCGTTCCAGCACCTGGCGCGCGGTCTCCTCATTGCCGTGAATGCGCAGGTAGCGGCGCAGGGAACGTCCGTTGCGCAGGATGCGGAAGCGGGCTCCGGCCAGGCCGATGTGCCGCGGGCGCAGCCACGGGAACCATCCCAGGGCCAGGAACTGGCGGCGCGATAGGCCGGCGGCCCGGCTCACTGCGCTTCGTCCTCGATGCGCTTCTTGTGCTTGGGCTTCTTGCGCACCGATTTGGGTTCGATCGGCTTTCCCGCCGGCACCGGACCGACGCGCTCGCGCGCGATGGCTCTGACTTCCTTGCCGGCATCAAAGGTCTTCTTCTTGCGTGGCAATCATCCTCCGCACCACGCTGCCCAGCATCTCCGGCGTAAAGGGCTTGTGCAGGAATATCACCCTGCCCGGAGCGGCGGCCTGCAACGTGGCTATGTCCACAGGATACCCGCTGGCGGCGATCACACACACACGCGGGTCTGCCGCCAGGATGCGCGCCGCCAGGTCCTCCATGGGGACGCCGCTCATGGTGGCATCCAGCACTGCGAGAGCGAAGGCGTGCGGCGCCGCCTCCACTTCCGCCCACGCGTCTGCCGTACTGCCGGCGGTGACCACCGCATATCCCAGCCGCTCCAGATAAACGCCTACCATCTTGAGCAGGCTCGGCTCGTCATCCACGATCAGGATTCGGGTGGCAGGATTGCACATGGGCTGAACAGACGAAATAACGCCTGATGAGATTCTATACGAATAATCGCGAAACGCGTCATGATGAAAGCGATGGGGGAGTGACGAGCGCAGTGAAAGGAAGCGGCGCCCCGCGGCATTCCCCGGTTGGAGAGACTATGAAACTTCGCATTCCGCTCAGCCTGATGCTCAGCGCCGCTACCGCCTTGGCCGCCGATCTTCCCGTCAAGCAGGTGGTGCTGTATAAGCACGGGGTCGGTTTTTTCGAACGCTCCGGCACGCTCGGAGCGGGGGAATCGGCGCGTTTGGATTTCAACGCGACGGAGATGAACGACGTGTTGAAGTCGCTCACCATCGGGTCAAGCGGCGGCAAGATCACCGGGCTGCGCTACGATTCCATGGACCCGCTGGGGCATAAACTGGCCGAGTTCCCCTTCCAGATTGGCGAAGGCGGAATGCCCGGCATGCTGGATCAGCTCAAAGGCGCGCGCGTCGAGCTGAAGCTCGGCACCGAGACCGTC
>JADGNS010000943.1 GCA_017883355.1 Candidatus Solibacter sp. | reverse complement strand
CACTCCTGGATGCTGGCCCCCGGCCTGGCCACCATTCCCCTCCTCCTCGGCTACTTGACCCTGGCCGACATCCTGCTGGAACGTCCCGGCCCCACCGCCAGCGAACCACCCGCCGTTTCCGGCGAACGGCCAACCGCGTGCTCGCCATTTGGGGAGAACGGATGTCTATGACGTTGCGCTGGGCTTTCTTTCTGTGTTTTTTCGCATCCACGGCGTTCAGCCAAACGCCCCCACCGGGTAGCAGTTCCAACGACCAGTCTCCGGCCGTGGCGCAAACCATACCGAACGCCGAGGAACAAAAGAAGCCCCAGGATAGTGCCCAACCAGATAGTGCCCAACCCTCGACCCTGGATGTGAAACCCGGGTCGCCGGTCCTGAAGCGGAAGGACTTGTGGGAAGGAACGGGAGTTCTCCGTCCACTTCTGCGTATGCCAAAGTACATTCTTCAGGACCAGAAGGCCATCTGGACCAGTCCTTTTCACACCAGCAAACAGGATATGAAATTCTGGGCCGTCTTCGGAACCGCCACCGTGGCGTTCATCGCCACCGACCAGTGGTCGGTGAAACAGCTTCCCAACTCGTCGGGCCAGGTGTCGGTCAGCAAGTGGGCGTCGCGCGCCGGCTCCGCGTACTCCTTGATCCCGATCAGCGCCGGGTTCTATTTCATCGGGACCGGCACGCACCAGCAGCGGTTGCGCGAAACCGGCCTGCTGGCATTCGAAACTCTGATCGACAGCACCCTTGTTGTGGAAGCGGTCAAACTGGCGGCCGACCGCGCGCGGCCGCTCGAAAACGACGGCAAAGGCCACTTTGGGGACAGCTCCAACGGCCGGTGGAATTCCGGGTTTCCGTCGGGACATGCCATCAATGCGTGGGCACTGGCCTCGGTGATCGCCCACCAGTATCCGCACCCGCGGATCATTCCGATTCTGGCCTACGGCCTGGCTTCCACCGTGGTGGTGGCTCGAGTGGGCGCGCGGCAACACTTTCCCGGCGATGTCGTGGCGGGGTCGGCCATGGGATGGTTTATCGGCGACTACGTGTACGGCAGGCGGCACAATGGCGACCTCGACCGGAAACGGACGGTTGCGCAGAAAGTTCTCGACCACGTCCGCATCGGCGGCGAAGTAAACCAGTGATCCCGGCGCCCGAACAGGTGCCGTTCGTGCCGGGCTCACTTCACTTCTTCTTTGCGGCCGGCGAACCGGAGGGACTCTCGATGCTGACATTGGAGAAACTCACCGTGGTCAGCCCCTCCGTATCATGCGCACAAACTCCGATCCCGACGTAGACCGGACCTTCCATCGCGATGGTCGTGTTGGAAAAAGCGGTCAGCTTCCCGTCGGCGGACCCCGTGTAGGCGGTGAACCGGTCGCCGCTGCGCTCGATGCGAAGGCGCGTCGCACCGTGTTCGGCCGCGGTCACGTCCGCTGTCTTACCTCCCGCCGTGTCTCTATATTGCAGCGTGATGTGTCCGTCGGCGTGGATCGCATTATCGGCGTAAGCCGACCCTGGATCGAGGCTCTGACGGAAGATCAAGACAGCCTTCTCCAAAGGGGCCTTACTGCTCCAGGGGTACTGGATGTCGGCGGTCAACGTCGCGTCGCCACTCAGTCGAACCCAACTGAAATGGAAGTCATCGGCGGCGCCCCACATATCGGCTCCGCCGCCGGTCACGCGATAGACACCGCCGGCCGGCTCGTAAACCGTCGAGCCCGCCCGTGTCTTTCCGACATCGGAAGAGCCCTCAAAAATGCTGCGCGATCCGCTCGGGCGTTGCTGCGCCACAACCATTCCCGAGGCCGCCAGTGCGAAGGCGACGATCTCTTTGAAACCCTGTGGAAGAATCATCATTTGGAAGTACGACCAAGTTCAGTATAGTGGAGCCGGCCTTGCCGCGCATATCGGCGGGCGCGTACAATGCAGGCTCTATGAGACCGTGTTGCTTCATCCTTCTGCTCACGGGCTGCGCGGCCGCCCAGGTCGCCGGTCAAGGCCCATTCGATCTGCTCGATCTCCCCCGCCTGAAAACCTTCTCCCCCCAGCGGGTCTCCAGTGGGAACCGGTTCGTCGGCAGCAACGACGACAGCAAGCGCATCATGCCCGGCGAAACCTACGTGATGGCCGACCTCAAGGGACCCGGCGTAGTCAGCCACATCTGGCTCACCGTGGCCGACAACGAGTTTGCCTGGCCCCGCCTGCTCCGCTTGTGCGTCTATTACGACGGCAGGAAGACACCGAGCGTGGACGTCCCCCTCGGCGATTTCTTCGGCGTAGGACACGGTTACGAGCGGAACCTCGATTCCATGGTCGTCCGTAACAGCTCCTTCGGAAGGGCCCGGAATAGTTACTGGCCCATGCCGTTTCGCGGCTCCTGCAAGATCACTCTGACGGACGAAGGCAACCGCCCCGTAACCATGTTCTACTATCACGTCGACTGGCAACGCCATAAGTCTTTGCCCGCCGACGCCGCTTACTTGCATGCCTACTACCGCCAGGAGCGGCCCGCCGCCCAGGGCAAGAATTACGAGTTCCTGAACATCAAGGGCGCCGGGCACTACGTGGGCACGGTCCTCAACGTCATTCAGGCCGGCGTCGGATGGTTCGGTGAAGGCGACGACCTCTTCTACGTGGACGGCGCCCGGCACCCGCAGATTCTCGGCACCGGCACCGAAGATTACGTCAACGAGGCTTGGGGGCTGCGCGTCTCCTGCGGCCTTTGGAGCGGCACGCCGGTGGCGGAAGGGGAACTCGTGGGAGCCCGCCTCACCGGTTACCGCTGGCACATCCCCGACCCGATCCCGTTTACCAGGTCGCTGTGGGCCGGCATCGAGCACGCCGGCTGGACCTACAATGCCGATGGCTCGCTGCGGAGCGGATTTGAAGAGCGCCCGGACTACTTTTCCAGTGCTGCCTTCTGGTACCAGAAGGAGGTCAACGAAGGCCTGCCCGAGCCGCCTTACGGCGAAGCCCGCCTGCCGTTGGGCAACGCCGAGCAGATCGCCGTGGAGGACTCGCTCCAGGAGGTCACCACCCTGAAGGGCAAAGCCTCGGTGCAACGCGAAGTCGACTGGGGCAGAGATCTCCTGTTCTTCGAAGCGCGGGATACCGGAGCCCGCATCAATATCCCGAT
>JADGNS010000942.1 GCA_017883355.1 Candidatus Solibacter sp. | reverse complement strand
CGGCTACACGGACGTCATCGAGAGCTCTGGCGCCCACGCCAGTAAGGCCGGCCCCTGCGTGCGCTTTCACGGACTGGAGCAGTTCGCCGCGCTGCGCATGCGCATGGACGGCTGCCTGACGGGCTCGCAACTGGCCAAGGATCGGGCGGCCGAGGCGCTCACCAAGGTGATGATTCCGGAAGCCCTGGATTACCCCGCATGAGCGGGCAGGAGGTGGACCGGCAGACGATGGATGTGGACATTGTCTGCGTCGGTTTCGGTCCCGCCACGGCCGGTTTCCTGACGACACTTTCGCGCCAGTTGGTGAACCCGGACGGTACGCCGGCGATCGAGAGCCCGAGCAATCCGGGGCTTCCCTTGCAGGTGATGTGCTACGAGCGCGCCGACGATGTCAGCTTCGGCGTCTCCGGCGTGGTGACGCGCGCCCGCGGCATCCGCGCCAGCTTTCCCGATCTGGACGCCAGCCAGATTCCCATGGCGGTGACCGTCAAGCAGGAGAAGGTGGCTTACCTGCTGGATCCCAACGATGCCAGCCGCCGGTCCGCCACGATGCACTTCGGCGACGGCATGATTCGTTCCTTGGGTCTGGCCAAGGACCATGCCGTGGAGCTGCCCTACATCCCGCCCTTCCTGCACAAAGAGGGCGGACTGGTGATGTCGCTGGGGCAGTTCCTGCAGCACGTCGGCACGGAGCTGATGTCGAGCGGCGCAGTCCAGGTTTGGCCGGGAATGCCGGTACGGGAAGCGCTCATTGAAGGCGAGCGGGTGTGTGGCATCCGCCTGACCGATCAGGGCGTCGACAAAGACGGAAATCCCGAGGCCACGTTTATGCCCGGCATGGACGTGCGCGCGGCGCTGACCGTGGTGGGCGATGGGCCGGTGGGGGTGGTGGGGCGCCAGCTCGATACGGCGTTCGGCCTGCCCGAGGGGCACCATCAGCGCGAGTGGGCGGTGGGCATGAAGATGGTGGTGGATCTGCCCGAGGGCAGCCCGCTCGAACCGGGGATGGTGTTCCACACCTTCGGCTATCCGGAGCCGGAGATCTTCGGCTTCTTCTACGTGCATCCCGACCGCGTCGCCACGGTGGGGATCTTCGTTCCTTCCTGGTTCGACAGTCCGGTGCGGACCTCTTACCGCTACCTGCAACACTACATGCTGCACCCGTACCTCTGGCGCTATCTGAATGGCGCCAGGCTGCGCAGTTGGGGGGCGAAATCGCTGCAGGAATCGGGCAAGCGCGGCGAGCCGTTCCTGGCGGGCGAGGGTTACGCGCGGATCGGCGAATGCTCGGGCAGCACCAATGTGCTGACCGGCAGTGGCGTCGACGAAGCGTGGACCACCGGCACACAGCTTGCCGAAGCGGTGCTGGAACTGCTGAAGGCGGGCAAGGCGCTCTCCAAGGAAAACCTCGACGCGACTTACGTGGCGCGGCGGCGCGCCAGTTGGGTGGAGGAGGAGGGCAAGGTCGCCGAGAAGGCGCGCGACGGATTCCATCGCGGCATGATCCCCGGGTTGCTGGGGATGGCGATTGCGGGCTTCACCGACGGGAAGCACGCGGTGAGCGGCGAGCCCAAGCTGATGCCCAGCCCGGAGGAATATTACCGGGAGAAGATTCCCGCCGCCGAGCTGGCGAAGATCATGGAAGACTGCCGCGCGCGCGGCGTGAGTTGCGCCGGTGCGCTGATGGATCGCGTCGGGTGGCCGGCCATTCCGTACGACGGCCAGTTGCTGGTGTCGCACCAGGACGCGCTGCTGATCGGCGGCAAGGTGCAGGCGGCCCCCGGCTACGCGGACCACGTGCGGTTCATCTACCCGGATTTCTGCGAGCGCTGTGTGAGCAAGATGTGCATCGAGATGTGCTCGGGCCAGGCGATCACGGCGGGCGCCGGGGGAGTGCCGGCGTTCGATAGGGAGAAGTGCATCCACTGTGGCGCGTGCATCTGGAATTGCGGAACGGAGTTGGATGAGGACCCAACGCGGAGCAATATCGCCTTCAGCGCGGGCGCGGGGGGATTGCACTCGACGGAGAATTGAGAGTTGCTTACGAGCCCGAAGGGCGCAAGATGATAGCCCACGGCGTGAGCCGTGGGGAAGGCGTGGTAAACAGGGAGCCCCGGAACGGGGCGGAAGACGTGTCTCTGCGTCTCAGCCCCAGAGGTCGCGTGCGTCGTATGCGATTCCATGCTTCCGCAGGAATGCCAGAAACTCCTCTTGGAACGACACCCGGCGATGATGCTCTTGTTGTGCCGCTATGTATCGCTTGACGTCAGCCGCCCGCGAGCCACTCACGGTGAAGGCGGCGTATCCGGCCTGCCAGCCGAATCGTTTGTGGGCCGGAAACTGCTCGTGCACCCAGCGCGACGAATTGGTTTTCACCACTCTCAGCAACTCCGCGATTGATTCGGAGGTTGGAACGGACAGAAGCATATGAACGTGATCCGCCGGACCGTTGACGATCAGCGGGACACCCTTGCGTTCCCTGACTATGCCTCCCATGTACGGGAAGAGGCGAGCGGCGAGTTCGGGAGACAAATCAGGCATGCGGTTCTTGGTGGAGAAGACGACGTGAACGAGCAGGGATGCGAAGCTGTGTGGCATATCCTTACGCCCCGTTCCGGGGCTTCACCGACGACACGGCACGGTCCCCACGGCTTACGCCGTGGGCTATTATCTTACGCCCTTCGGGCTTGGCGGCGGCAATCACGGCAAATCAATAGTGGACCGCAAGGCAGAAGACTCTCAACTACTTCCCAATCGCGATTGGCAGCTCCACCTTTACCGTCTTCGCCGGTAGGCAGAGCTTATTGTTGCAGGATTGGTACGAGGCGCTTACGACCAACTTCTGCGGGCCCGGAGACGCTCCGGCGGCTACACGCACCGGGAGCGTGAATATGGCTTCACCTTCATAGAGCTCCACTTCCATGCCGAAGCTCGGGTCTTCGATCACCTGTGGGTCCGGCGATTGCACGGCGCCGGCCAGCGAAAAGAGCTGGTCTCCGGCTATCCAGATGCGCGTCGGGATGGGTCCCTCCGCCATGGGCTTCAACGAGTACAGATGCCAGCCCTCCTCCACCTCGGCCAGCAGCTTCACGTTGAATCGCGCGCCGGCCTTCACGGGCGCCGCGGGCGGGTAT
>JADGNS010000080.1 GCA_017883355.1 Candidatus Solibacter sp. | reverse complement strand
GTAAGGGCCGAACTCGGCATGCCGCTGACCGTGACCACGCGCGAAGTCGAAGTCGCGGTCTGATGCCGGCTCTCCCGCTGTTTCGCCCAGGCGAAGTCGTTCGTGCGTTCGAGCGCCTGGGTTGGCGGGTTGCGAGGCAACGAGGTAGCCACATTGTGCTGACCAAGGTCGGCGCTCCGGCGACACTTTCCATCCCTGACCACTCGCAGGTCGCTCGTGGGACCCTCCGAGTGTTGATCGCCAAGGCTGGCTTGACGGTGGAGGAGTTCCTGGCCGCGGCCCGATAGCGTACTTCCGCAAGTATCGGTTCAGAGTGAGCCGGCGTCAATTCCACGACCGTCGAATCGGCTTGACCGGCGCACCGAACGTGACATACTGTAGGCGATTCCAGACTGAAGCCAGCGAGGTGCGCCGTGAACCAAAAACCATCCCTCAGCCGCCGCAATTTTGCCAGGTTACTTGCCGCCACACCAATGGCCGCCACCGCGCTTGAAGCGCAGCAGCCACCGGCGGGCGCGCCTAATCCCAATACCAGCCTGCAACCGCCGCCGCAGAACCGCCAGGGCACGGTGAACGGCATCCTGCCCTTCAAGGACCCGATTCAGTTCACCCGCAAGGACGTTGCCGCCAAGGTCCAGCCATTCCCCATGGCTCAAGTGCGGCTGTTGCCTTCCGCGTTCCTGGAGGCGGCGGAGTGGAATCGCGGCTACATGAATCGTTTGCCGGCAGACCGGCTGCTGCACAGCTTCCGCTTGAATGCGGGGCTGCCATCGAGTGCCGAGCCCCTCGGCGGGTGGGAGATCTACGTGGCGCCGGCGCCGGGCGAGCGGCGCAACAACGAAGGCGAACTGCGCGGCCACTTCATCGGGCATTTCCTTTCGGCCAGCGCACAACTCTACGCCTCCATGGGCGATAAGGATGCCAAAGCCAAAGGCGATTACATGGTGGCGGAACTGGCCCAATGCCAGCAGAAGCTGGGCGCGAGCGGCTACCTGAGCGCGTTTCCCATCGAGTGGTTCGACCGGCTGGACGCGCGCAAGCCGGTGTGGGCGCCGTTCTACACCATCCACAAGATCATGGCGGGCATGCTCGACATGCATCAACTGGCCGGCAACAAGCAGGCGCTGGAAGTCCTCGAAGGCATGTCGCGGTGGGCCGACGATTGGTCGGCGTCGAAAAGCGAAGAGCACATGCAGGATATTCTGAATACCGAATACGGCGGCATGAACGAGGTGCTCTACAATCTGGCCGCCGCCACCGGCAACGACCGTTGGGCCAGGGCCGGCGACCGCTTCACCAAGAAGCGCTTCTTCAATCCGCTGGCGCTGCACAACGACGAGTTGACCGGGCTGCACGTGAACACGCACATTCCCCAGGTGATCGGCGCGGCCCGGCGGTATGAGATTTCGAGCGACATGCGGTTCCACGATGTCGCCGATTACTTCTGGTACGAAGTCACCACGGCGCGCAGTTACGCGACCACCGGAACCAGTAACGGCGAAGGCTGGCTCACGCAGCCGCGCATGCTGTCCGCCGAACTCAAGCGCAGCGTGGCCACTGCCGAATGCTGCTGCTCCTACAACATGCTCAAGCTGGCGCGCCATCTCTACAGTTGGAGTGGAGACGCCAGCTATTTCGACTACTATGAGCGGTCCTTGTTAAACATGCGGCTGGGCACCATCCAGCCCAAGACCGGCCACACGCAGTATTACGTCTCGCTCACGCCGGGCGCGTGGAAGACTTTCAACACCGAGGACAAATCCTTCTGGTGCTGCACCGGCAGCGGGGTGGAAGAATACTCCAAGCTCAACGACAGCATCTATTGGCGCGACCAGGAAGGCTTGTTCGTCAACCTGTTCATTGCATCGGAGCTCGACTGGGCCGAGAAGGGATTCCGCCTGCGGCAGGACACCCGGTTCCCCGAACAGCCCACCACCACGTTGACCGTCAGCGCCGCGAAGCCCGGGAACCTGGCGATGCGCCTGCGCATTCCGGCGTGGACCAAATCGGCCTCGGTGAAGATCAACGGCCGCGCCATCGATGTCACGCCGACTCCCGGCAGCTATCTCACATTGAACCGCGCATGGAAGGCCGGCGACAAGATCGAGATGACGCTGCCGATGCATCTGAGTGTCGAGGCCATGCCGGACGACGCGAAGACGCAGGCGTTCCTGTACGGGCCGCTGGTGCTGGCCGGCGATTTGGGCAGCGAGGGGCTGACCGGGCAGTTGACGGAGGGTCCGAACGCGCCGCGTCCGCAGCGGTTGCCCATGGAGATCCCGAGCTTCCAGGCGGCGGGCGCGGACCCCGCGTCGTGGATCAAACCGGCGGGCGCGCCGCTGACGTTCCGCACGACGGGCCAGGCGAAGGACGTCACCCTGGCGCCCCTCAACAGCATTTTTGGCAAGCGGTATTCGGTGTACTGGCAGGTTTCGTAAGCGAGGTTCAGAAGCTGGAAAAAATGCGCCCGCAAGCGGGCGTAGTATGGTAAAAGTATGGCAGCCAACAAAGTGACATTCACGTTGGACGCGGAGACGGTTCACCGGATCGAGGATGCCGCTGAACGCCTCGCAAAGCCGAAAAGCCAGATCGTCCGCGAGGCTGTGGCCGAGTATCACGGCCGCATCGATCGCCTCAGCGAAAGCGAAATTCAGAAGAGGTTGAAGATTTTCGACACCCTGATGCCGCTGATACCCATCCGACCCGAGCGGGAAACCGATGAGGAGTTGAAAGAGATTCGCCGGGCTCGCCGATCGGGAGGACGATTGACTCGTGCCGAGAAGCCCGGTATTCGACTGTACGGGCCTCGCTAGACAGGCGGGCCGCACAGCAGTATAGCCCCAATGAGTCATGTAATCGCTATCACCCCACACCCACGCACGGCAGGGTTAACTCCCGTGATTTCTTGTACAATGTTAGGGACATGAACCTCGAACAGGTGGCCCACCGCGCCAAGGTTTCCACCGCTACGGTCTCGCGGGTACTCAACAATGCAAGCGTGGTCAAGACATCCACGCGCGCGCGAGTGATCAAGGCAATCGAGGAATTAAAGTATCATCCCAATCTCCACGCCCGCACTCTGGCGGGGGGAAAGAGCCGCACCATCGGGATGATCGTCTCCAACATGGAGAATCCCTTTTTCTTCGACATCTACAAGACGGTGGAGAGCGATGCGCACGCCGCCGGGTTCGAAGTGGTGGTGGCCAACACCGACTACCGGACTGAACAACTGGTGTCCAGCATCCGGCTGATGATCGGACGCCGCGTCGCCGGATTGGCCGCGGTCGTGTCGGAGATGGAGCCGGCGCTGATCGAAGAACTCACCGACAGCAACATCCCCGTCGTGTTCTACGACGTCGGCGCGCCGCGGCAGAACATCACCAACATCCGGGTGAACTACCGTCGAGGCATCGACAAAGTTATCGATTACCTTTACAGCCTGGGGCACCGCAAACTCGGCTTCGTGGGACACCATGCGATGCTCGGTCCCATCAACGCACGCGTCAAGCCGGTGCTGGACGCGGTGGCGAGCTATCCGGGTCTGGAGGTGCGCACCGCCGCCGATGCCGACACCCTGGAGGGCGGCCGCCTGGCGGCGCGCGCCCTGTTGGCAAACGGCGAGCAGCCGACGGCCATCGTCTGCGTGAACGATATTATGGCGGTGGGCGCGTTGCGCGAGTTGCGCGAGCAAGGCCTGCGCGTCCCTCAGGATGTCTCGGTCACCGGTTTCGATAACGTGAAGCTCTCGGAGTTCTGCTATCCGGCGCTTACCACCGTGCACATTCCACGCGATACAATCGGGCATCTGATCTGCGAATCGTTGCTGGCCAAATCCGACAAGACAGCGGTGGCCGATCATGAAATGGTAATCGATCCGGAATTCGTGCTGCGCGATTCCACAGGCCCGGCTCCGGGGCGCTAGCGCGCAGTATGTATCCTTGACACGAAGGTTGAGGTCCCATACGATATGCAGGTGCAAGCGATTACAATGACTTTTCCGGCGCTGCTGCTCCAAGCGCGGTTGATGACCCTATCCACGGTCGACCTCGCCATCATCGTTTTGTATTTCATGGCCGTGTTGGGAATCGGCTTTTACCTGAAGAGTTTCACCAAGACCGGCGAAGATTTCTTCCTCGCGGGACGTGAAATGACGGCTTGGATCGCGGGATTGAGCTTCCTCGCGGCCAACCTGGGCTCGCTGGAACTCATGGGGTGGGCGGCTTCGGCCTATCAATACGGCATTCTGGCGACGCACTGGTATTGGATCGGCGCCATTCCCGCCATGCTCTTCCTAGGGATCGTGATGATCCCGTTCTATTACATCTCGAAGACGCACTCCGTCCCCGGCTACCTCAAGCTACGCTTCGGCGAACCGGCGCGCGCCCTCTCCGCGGTTTCCTTCGGGTTGATGACGGTCTTCATGAGCGGCATCAACATGTTCTCCATGGCGCTGGTGATGAAGGTGGTACTCGGCTGGGATATTCACGTCAGCATCTGGATTTCCTCCATCACGGTGATGCTCTACGTAGGGTTGGGCGGGTTGCTCTCGGCCATCTTCAATGAGGTCTTGCAGTTCGTGCTGATCTGGCTGGGCGCCATGCTGATCTCCATCATCGGCCTGATCGAAGCCGGCGGCTGGGACGGCATGGTGGCCAAGATTCACGCCAATTTCCCGCAAGGGGATTACACCCATGCCTGGCGCACCCTGGGATCGTTCAACGACAACCCGATGGGCATCAACTGGGTGGGCATCGTGTTTGGCCTGGGCTGCGTGATTTCCATGGGTTACTGGACCACCGACTTCCTGGTGGTGCAGCGCGTCATCTCCGCCAAGGACCTGCGCGCCGCGAAGCTTGCCCCCATCATCGGCGCGGCGTTCAAGATGTGCGTGCCGTTCATCGTGATTCTGCCGGGCCTGCTCGGCCTGGCCGTCCTGCCGGAACATCTCGTGCCCGAAAGCGTGGCGGCCGTCACCGGCGGTCACAGCTTTAACGAAGTGCTGCCGATCATGCTGGCTCGCTACTGCGGCCCCGGATTGCTCGGCTTGGGCATCACCGCGCTGATCGCGGGCTTCATGAGCGGCATGGCGGGTAACGTGAGCGCCTTCGCCACGGTGTGGACCTACGATATCTACCGCGCCAACTTCAACAAGAACGCCACCGACGCGCACTACGTGAGCGTGGGCCGCTGGTGCACGGTTGTGGGCGTGCTGGCCTCCATCGGGACGGCCTACATGGTGATGAGTTTCGCCAGCATCATGGACTATGTACAAGCCTTGTTCAGCTTCTTCATCGCGCCGCTGTTCGGCACCGTGCTGCTCGGCATGATGTGGAAGCGGGCTTCCCCGGCCGGCGGTTTCTGGGGCCTGGCGGCGGGTACGGCTTCCTCCATCGGCATGTGGGCCTGGGTCAAACTCGATCCCACCGCGCTGCGCTACGTGGCCATGTCCCCCAACGCCAAGGATATGGCGGAAAACATGTTCCGCGCGCTTTGGTCCTGGATCATCTGCCTCATCGTCACCGTGGTGGTCAGCCTGCTGACCAAGCCGAAGCCGGAATCGGAACTGACCAACCTGGTGTTCGGCTGCACGGTGCTGCCGTCGGAAGGGCACCTTCCGGTTTGGCAGCGGCCCATCTTCTGGGCCGGCGTGGTGGCCGCGGCTTTCATCACGTTGAATATTATTTTCTGGTAGGCAACGAAAGGTATAGAAATGAATAACGGCAAATCCCGTCCTGTTACATTCGGCATGATCGTGGGCAACCGGGGGTTCTTCCCGGGCCATCTGGCACAGAGCGGCCGCACGGAGATGATTGCGGCCATTGAAAAGGCTGGCTACGGCGTAGTCACCGTGGGGCCGGAAGACACCAAACACGGCGCCATCGAATCGCGCTCCGAGGCGGCGCTTTGCGCCGATCTCTTTAAGCGCCGCCGCGAAGAGATCGACGGCATCATCGTCACGCTGCCGAATTTCGGCGACGAACGCGCCATCGCCGATACGCTGCGCCAGGCCAACCTGGACGTGCCCGTGCTGGTACAGGCCACGCCGGACACCGCCGGGCTGATGACGATCACCGACCGCCGCGACAGCTTCTGCGGCAAGATGAGCGCGTGCAATAACCTCAAGCAGTACGGCATTCCCTACTCGCTGACCACGGTGCACACCGAGGCTCCCAACTCGGATCTCTTTGCCAAGGACTTGAACTGGTTCGCCGCGGTGTGCCGCGTGGTGCGCGGACTGCGGCGGCTGCGCATCGGCTCGATCGGCGCGCGTCCCTCGGCGTTCAACACGGTGCGCTATAGCGAAAAACTGCTGGAAGCCAGCGGCATCAGCGTGGAACCGATCGACCTCTCGGAGATTCTCGGCCGCATCGTGCGCATGAAGGACAGCGAGGCAGAAGCCAAGCTGGACGCCATCCGCAAGTACGTCTCCACCGATCAGGTTCCCATCGAAGCCCTGATGAAGATGGCCAAACTCGGCACCGTGATCGACACCTGGATGGAGCAGACGCAAGTTTCCATCAGCGCCATACAGTGTTGGACCTCGCTCGAGGAATTCTTCGGCGTGGTGCCCTGCACCGTGATGAGCATGATGAGCGAGAACCTGATGTCGAGCGCGTGTGAAGTGGATATCTGCGGCGTGATTGGCATGCACGCCCTGCAACTGGCCAGCGAAACGCCGAGCGCGCTGCTCGACTGGAACAACAACTACGGCGACGATCCCGACAAGGCCGTGTGCTTCCATTGCAGCAACCTGCCGAAGCACTTCTTCAAGAGCGTGAAGATGGACTTCCAGCAGATCATCGCCGGCACCGTGGGGCGCGAGAACACCTACGGCACCTGCGAGGGCCTGGTGAAGGCCAGCCCGATGAGCTTTGCGCGCTTCTCCACAAACGATCTGGAAGGCAGCATCGATGGCTACGTGGGCGAGGGCGAGTTCACCGACGATCCGCTGACTACGTTCGGCGGCGCCGGCGTGGTGAAGATTCCGCATCTCCAGACTCTGCTGCGTTTCATCTGCGAAAACGGATTCGAGCATCACGTAGCCGCCAACATGTCGACGGTGGCGAGCGCGGTGCAGGAAGCTACGGGGCACTACCTGGGCTGGAACGTCGCCATTCACGAGTAGGCGCCAAAAACCGCTCCCTCACGGTCGCGGCTCCGATCAGAGCTCCGGCCGTAAGGAGGGGTTGCTCTGACAGGCATCCAAGGAGATCTCAACCATGAGCATCGTCGCTGGAGTTGATTTTGGCACGCTCAGCGTTCGCGTTTCCATCTTCGACTCTGTCAAGGGCCGTCTTGGCGCCGGCGCGGGCGAGTACCCGCTGTTCCGCACCCCGGAAGATCCGGACCACGCCACGCAAAGCCACGCGGACCACATGGCCGCGCTGGCCACCGCCACGCAACGCGCCATCGAGAATGCCGGCGTGGATGGTCACGCCATCGAGGCCATTGCGCTCGATACCACGGGCTCCAGCGTGATCCCGGTGGACGCCCACCTGGACCCCATCGACGATTACTACCTATGGTGCGACCACCGCGCCTGGCGGGAAGCCGCCGAGATCACCGCCGCCGCGCACGCCGCCCATCTGGAAGCCATCGACTGGTGCGGCGGCATCTACTCCAGCGAATGGGGCTTCGCCAAATTGCTCCACTGGCTGCGCCACAATCCCGATAAGCGCGCGCGCTTCGCTACCGCCCTGGAACACTGCGACATGGTGGCCGCCGTCCTCTGCGGCGTCACCGACCCGGCGCTAGCTTCGCGCAGCATCTGCGCCATGGGCCACAAGTGGATGTGGAACAGCGCGCTCGGCGGGCTGCCGCCGGAAGACTTCCTGACCGGGCTCGACCCTACTCTTGCCGGCGTCCGCGCGCAACTCGGCGGACGTTACGCCACCAGCGACCAGATCGCCGGACACCTCAGTGAGGAGTGGGCCGCGCGGCTGGGTCTGCGCGCCGGAATCCCCATCCCCACCGGCGCCTTTGACGCGCACTGGGACGCCATCGGCGCCGGCGTCCGCATCGGCGACGTGGTCAACGTGGTGGGTACTTCCACCTGCATCATGGCGATCAGTTCGCCCAACCCTGACAAGCCGAGTTTGATACCCGGCGTGTGCGGCGTGGTGCAAGGCTCCATCCACCCCGGGTACACCGGCATTGAGGCGGGACTCTCCGCCACCGGCGACATCTTCGAGGCTATCGCGCGCCGCGCCGCCACTTCGGTGGCCGAGCTTTCGAAAGGCCTGGAACGCTACCGCGCCGGCGAAACCGGCTTGCTGCGCCTCACCTGGGACAATGGCGACCGGACGGTCCTGGTCAATCCCGAACTCAGCGGCATCACCCTGGGCTGGCGCCTCACCACCACGGCGCAGGACGAACTGTTCGCCGCCATCGAAGGCACGGCCTTCCACACGCGCGTCATCCTGGAGCGCATGGAAGAGCACGGCGTGCCGGTGCGGCGCATCATCAACGGCGGCGGCATCCCGCAGAAAAATGCGGTACTCAACCAGGTGTACGCCAACGTGATGGGCAAGCCCATCCTGGTGCCCAAAGGCGATGTCACCAGCCTCGGTTCGGCGATCTTCGCTTTCATGGCCGCCGGCGCCTTCCCCACCATCGAAGCAGCCCAGGACCAACTGTGTCCCGGTTTCCTGACCATCGAACCCGAGCCGGTGCAGGCGGCTACCAGCCAGCAACTGTTCGCGCTCTATCGCAAGTTGTATTTCGCATTTGGACAGCGCGCATCGTCCGGCGCCGAGATCGGCGATGTGCTGCCCGAATTGCGCCGCATCGCGGCGCAGGCGAGAGGAGGAAACTAGTGCTGGAAGCCCTGCGAACCGAAGTCCTGGAAGCCAATCTCGAACTGGTTCGCCGGGGCCTGGTGATCTTTACGTTCGGCAATGCCAGCGCGGTATCGCGCGAGCACGGCTTGTGTGTGATCAAGCCCAGCGGGGTGGCGTACGAGAAGATGACGCCGGCCGATATGGTGATCACGGACCTGGAGGGCACACCGGTGGAAGGCTCGCTGTGTCCCTCCTCGGACCTGGCCACGCATGTCGCGCTCTACCGTGCGTTCCCTGAAATCGGCGGCGTGGTGCACACCCACTCCCGGCACGCCACCGCCTGGGCGCAAGCCAATCGCGAGATCCCGTGCTTTGGGACCACGCATGCAGACTACTTCCACGGCGAGATCCCGATCACCGCGCAACTCTCGCGCGAAGAGATCGAGACCGGGTACGAGGCCAACACCGGCGCCGCCATCATCGCGCGCATGAAAGGCATCGACCCGCTCGGCTGCCCCGGCTGCCTGGTCTCCGGCCACGCCCCTTTCACCTGGGGCAAGACGGTGACCGAGGCGGCGCACCTGGCCGCCATCGTGGAAGAGATCGCCGCCATGGCCTGGCAGACCGTCACTATCAATCCCGCGGCCCGGCCGATCTCCGAAGCGCTGCGCGACAAACACCACTTCCGCAAGCACGGCCCCACCGCCTATTACGGCCAGAAGTAAGCTTGGCATAAGGCTCCGAATTCACCAGCTCAAGCTGTCCATATTTGCCTGCAAAAAGCACGCCTCCGAGTTATACTGAGCCTCAGAGCAAGAGGTTCTAATTTCCGAATCGCCCAGGACGTGGAGGCCGCGCGGTTTTCACCCGACCGAAGGAGTAGGAGCATGCAGCATCCACGCTTTTGCGCAGCGCCCTCGCTGGTGGGGAGCTTTCCGCACACCGGCGCGCAAGCCCTGGTGGACCAGATCTTCAGCCGCTTCACGGCGCTACCCGCGTGGCCGCAGTTGCCGGCCCGGGACTGGCTGGAAAGCATGTACGTCCAGTACTCCGAGGGCTTGCCGGGGGCGGTGGTGGACCGCGCCACCGAGCGGATTTATTTCAGCGCCGGCGATGGGTTTGAAGGCCAACTGGAGGCGTTCTATCAGGCGGTAGTGGAACAGGACGTGGAACGCTTCGCCATCGGCCGGGACTACGCGTTGGGATTGCACCTCTTCCTCGAAAGTCTGCCCCGACTGGGCGCCGGGCGGCCGCGCTGGCTGAAAGGACAGGTAACCGGCCCATTCAGCTTCGCCATGACGGTCACCGACGAGAACAAGCGGGCGCTGGCCTACTCTCCCGAATTCCACGAAGTGGCGGTGCAGGGCATGGCGATGAAGGCACGCTGGCTGGCCCGGCAGCTTCGGCA
>JADGNS010000941.1 GCA_017883355.1 Candidatus Solibacter sp. | reverse complement strand
TCGATGACGGTCGCCGCCCCTCGCAATGCTTTTGCCCCGGCGCTCCATAGATTGTCTTTATGGGATGCCATCAAGAAATTGATCGGCGCTTTGACAACTCGGCCCGATTCAACTATCCTAAAGGATGAGCGAGCCATCTTACTCCCTCGTCGGACGGCCTGAACTAAGTCGGGTTATCCGCACCCCCGCCTCTTAGACACTGCGAAGATCGGAGCCTTCCATGCTATGGCCGATTGATCTCACCCCGGGCGGAGTCTGCAAACCTTGAAAGTACTTCCCATGCCGGCCGAGTGCCTCCCAGTCCGATCGATCCGCGCACGCATGTTGTGCTGGCTGTACCCGCATCGCAGATGGGCCCCGTTGCCTGCCCCGGGCGCTCATCGGGGAAAAGAGGAGAGTGGATGCTCGGAACGATTACCCGATTCAGCAAGCTGACCACCAGCGGCTCCATCCGCTCGGAAGGCGGCGAGAATTTCGATTTCAACCTTGCCGGAGTCTTGACCTACGACGTTGCCGCGCTCGCCGAGGGGAAATTCGTCCATTTTCAACCTGCCGGCCGTTCGCCCTGCAAAGCGGTCAACGTCTCGCTCGAAGCCCCCGCCGCCGTTCACCCGGGTGCCGATCGGTTCAAAGAGATCACCCAGCTCCGCTACGTCGGCTTCCGGCACCTGGAAAACCTGCGGCGCTTCCGTTTTGAACGCATCACACCCGGCGGACCCACCCAGTGCTTCGAAGTGGCGGCGAACCTGGCCTTGTTCCACACCTTGCGTATCGCTATTCAGGAAGGGCCCGTTCTCTGCATGCGCGTGATCGCCGCCGAATTGGAGGCGGGCCGCAAATGGGAAGACCTGGCCTGCTGCCCGCTCACCGAACAGCACATGCGGGACTACCTGGCGAGCCGGCCCGCCCCCGGCGCAAAAGGCGCCAAAACCCCGCGCCGGCCTTCGGTCTATTCGGCGCCCGCGCCCTGGACTTGAGAACTGCCCGGCGGTTCTCGCTGAAATGTGAGTGGAGGAGACACAAATGAAAACGAAGAAACGCCGTGTGACGCAGTCCTTCAGTGCCCAGCAATCCACATCCCGCGCCCGCGGCAATTTCGCGGTGGGCGACCTTCTGATCTTGCAGGAAAGCCCGGAGACGCCGGACCAGTCGCGGTTCGTCCGCATGAACGGCCTTCGTCCGAATCTCGGCCGCGAACTCCACTACCTCCTCGAAGCGGCCGAATTGCACGAAAAAACCGAAGCCGTGTAGCTGGTGGGGCAGGCGCACCCAAAGGGTAGCCCGCCTGCCAGCTCCTCACGTCCCTCCAGTTCCGTGCCTGTCACAGGTGTCGATCAGCATCTGGCGAAACGCCCCAAATACTTTCCGCATTTGGGGTTGTTTGTAAGGGAAGATGTCGACGGGATCCATCGCGTGAACCGTCATTCCGCTATCGACTTCGAAAATCAGCAGCTCTCTCTCGGCGGTCTCGCCGCAATCGATGCCCACATATTCCAGTTCCAGCAGTTCTGCGATGGCCCGTAGCGCATGGCGATGCCGGCGCGCGAATCCGTCGTCAAAACCGGCAAAGAACTGCGCCTCTTCCGCCCGCTTTTCCGCGCTTTCCACCATGCCCGCGCTCAAATAGTGGACCATCCAGTTCTCGGCGATCGCCATGTGGCAGACATACGGGCACCCGTCGATCAGAACGATCCGATACTTCCGGAATTGGCCATCCTGCCCCCGGTAGTCCACGTAGCGCGCTACGTAGAAAGCGCTCTCCGGCCTCATTCTTAGATAATCCGGAATTGCATCGGGCCGATCCAGCTTCATCAGGCCCCGGCCTTTTTGCGAGTCGACCGGCCGTACAATGATCGGGAAATCGCCGTCCTGAACCAGTTCAGTGACTGCCAACTCGCTCTTTCCGAGTCGTTCCATCGTTCCCCTATCGACACGTGCCGTGAGCGGCACCACCATGCCAGGCGCCGACCGTATCAAGCGGCCCACTCCATCGCGCGACAGGCGGGCAATTCGCTGCGGCGCGCAAAGCACCGGCCGGGGCCACGTCTTCACCAGCGATTCGATGTGCCGTAACAGCGGACGATTCCTGTCGCTTTCACCAACCGCGACGATCGCCAGATCATGGTCTGGCAGGGTTGCCGGCAGCGGCCTGTCCGGATCCACATACAGCATGTCGAGAGTGATGTCCGATCCTTCCACCAGGAATTCCAAGGCGTTGTTTTCCGCCAGATCGCCGGGACTCAGGAACGCAAGCAACCGGATTCCAGTTGCGTTTCCCGAACACCGGAGGCAGTATACCTGCTGAAGTTGCAGCGCGCACGCCTGCAGCGATAGTCCGCATTCCCGCTGCCCCATGAGGTGCAACACGGTCGCCAGATCCATCAAGGCGTTTGCGTCGTTTTCATTGCGTGCCAGCCGGTGCAGCAAATGCGCCCGCAACGGTCTCAGGTCGGCGCCCTCAAAGGCGGCCCTTGCCAGCACGGCAAGCCCAATGAGGTGCCCGGCATCGTCATTCGCGAGACTGGTTTTCTCAGCCACGGTTGACATAGGCCGCGCCCAATGCCAGAGTCGCATCAATCAATGCGTCGATATCGGTGTGGCGGGTGCGGTGATTGACGATCGCGGCCCGAATCGCCAGGCGGCCATCGATCGTGGTTGTGGACGGCGCCGCGATGCCCGATTCCTGTAGATCGGCAACGATGTTCTGGTTCAACTCGTCCGCGTGGTCGCCGCGGTAGCGGAAGCAGACGATATTCAGCGCAACCGGCGCCAGCAATTCCAGGTTGGGTTCACTCAGAATACGCCGCCGCATGTATTCCGCAAGCGCGCAGGAGGTTGCGATCATGTCGCCAAGCCGCTCGGTTCCGTAGGCCTTGATGGTGAACCACGTCTTCAGCGCCCGGAAACCGCGGGAAAGGTCTGGTCCATAATCGCAAGGCCACGGCGAGCCGGCCGCCATCCCGCGCGTGTGCCGTTTCAAATAGGCCGCCGGAGAGGCGAACGTGCTGTGATGCAGCGCGCCATCCCGGACGAGAATAAACCCGGCGTCGTAGGGCACTTGCCCCCACTTATGGAAATCAAACGCGATCGAGTCCGCCCGCTCGATCCCCGCCAAACGACGCGCAACCTCCGGTGCCAGC
>JADGNS010000940.1 GCA_017883355.1 Candidatus Solibacter sp. | reverse complement strand
CCCCGGCTGGACGAGGTGCTGGACGTTTTCGGAATCGACCGCGTACTCTATGGGAGCGACTGGCCGAACGGCGATCAGTGGTTACCCGTTCCGGCTGGATTCAAGATCGTCCAGGAGTACTTCATGGGCAGGGGACAGGCAGCGGCCGAGAAATACTTCTGGCGAAATTCGATCAAGGCTTACAAGTGGGTTAAACGGACCGCCGCGCAGCCGCAGGCCTGACGCCGATCTTGCGGCGGCCCACGATTTGCGAGCCGCCGCGAGATCGCGACGGTGCCGGGCCAGAAGATGCCTTTACCGGCCGCCAGCGTGTGCCCGATGTTAGGCGCGGCAAGGCTGATCGCGCTCATCCGGGAATAAGGTACGCTTGGGGCGATGGCTCGATTCAAGATATTTGCACTCCCGCTCGTGCTGTTGAGCATGGCGGGTTCGACTGCCGCGGCGGCCATGACGGCGGAAGAGCGGCGGGAGTATCTGGCGAAATTGCAGCAGATCCTGCCCGACGTTCCCTCATTCCGCGAATGGCTTCAAAAGACCGGGGAAGTGCCGCCGGATTTCGATTCTTTCCCGCGAGTCAACGGACTGCCCGACCCGCTTCGTTTTCTCGACGGCAGGGCGGTGCGCACGCCACGGGACTGGGAAGCGCGCCGCACGGAGATCCGGCAGCTTTTCGAGAAATACGACCTGGGCACGTTTCCGCCCAAGCCGAAGCTGGATCGCGCCGTGGTGCTCGACGAGACACCCGGCACAGGATACCTGGTCCGCAACCTGCGCCTGGAGTTCGGTCCGGGGAGCAAGGGAACCATGCGCGTGCAGGTGATGATTCCGGACGGCAAGGGTCCGTTCCCCGTGTTGATCAGCCCCAATCTGGGCGGTTGGGCGCCGTCACTGCTCAGGCGCGGGTACATCTCTTGCGGATACGCGGGCAACGACGGCATGGACGACGCCGCCGCTCTGGCGCAACTTTATCCCGAGTATGACTTCGCGTTGCTGCCGCGCCGGGCCTGGGCCGCGGGCCTGGTGCTGGATTATCTCGAGACGCTCCCCAGCGCCGACATGCAACACGTCGGCATGTTCGGCTACTCGCGCGACGGCAAGATGGTCACGATTGCCGCGGCCATGGACCGGCGTATCGCCGCCGTGATCGCCGGCAGCACCGGCGTGGGCGGCGTGCTTCCCTGGCGCTCGGCCGGAGAGCGCGGGTTTGGCGAAGGCATCGAGAGCACCACGCGCAGCTTCCCCACGTGGTTCGTTCCGCGCCTGCGCTTCTTCGCCGGCCGCGAAGACCGCCTGCCCATCGACGCCAACCTGCTGGTGGCCATGATCGCCCCGCGCGCCGCGCTGCTCGAATGGGGCTTGAACGACGAGGTCTCTAATTCCTGGGGCGACGAACAGACGTATGATTCCGCGCTGAAAGTCTATAAGCTGCTGGGCCAGCCCGGCCGGCTGGGCCTCCTTCGCGTGCCCGGCTTTCACGGCGCCAACGATCAGGAGGCCTGTCTCGACTGGCTGGACATTCAATTCGGCCGGTCCACCAGAGTCTGGACCAACCATTTTCTATTTCCCTGGGACTTCGATCAGTGGCGCGCCAACAGTAAGGAGAGCGTGGACCTGAAGCGCTATCCACACGCTTCGACCGATCTTCTGAAATCGGCCGGCGGCGCTATCGGCTCCACCGCGGACTGGGAGGCGAAGGCGGCCGGGATCCGCAAGTCCGCCGAGTGGATGCTGGGCGACGAACCGCCCAGGATGCCGCCGGGCGCCGGGCGCGGTGGATTCGGGGGCAGGGGGCCGGCGGGCAGGGGCGCTCCCGCAGTTGCCGGACGAGGTGCCGCACCAGCCGGACGAGGCGGCGGAAACCCCGGGCAGACCACGCCCGACCTGGTCAATTGGGTCATCCAGCGCGGCGGCAATTCGTTTGGCTGGCTGGAACCCGCGAAGAGCCAGACAACCTCGCGTCCCGTGACCTTCGGATTTAACGCCAGGGGCGACCTCTACTATCCGTCCGGCACACCGGAAGGCACCAAACTGCCCACCGTGATCTGGCTGCACGGCTACAGTTATCCGCTGGGCTACATGTGGGTCTACCACAACGACCTGCACCCTATCCTCGCCCTCGTCCAAGCCGGCTACGCCGTGCTGGCGTTCGACCAGAGCGGCTTCGGGAGCCGCCAGAGCGAAGCCGGTCCGTTCTATGACCGCTACCCGCACTGGTCGCAGATGGGAAGAATGGTGGAAGACGCGCGCGCCGCCATCGACGCCCTGGAGAAAGACAGCCTGGTCGATGCCGGGCGCATTTACCTGTTCGGCTACTCGATGGGCGGAGCGGTTGGCGTCTATACGGCAGCGCTCGATGCACGGGTCAAGGGTTTGGTCTCCATCTGCGGATTCACGCCCATGCGCAGCGATACTGCCGCCCGCGGTACAGGCGGAGTGGCGCGCTACAGTCACGAACGCGGGTTCATTCCGCGCCTCGGCTTCTTCGTGGGCCACGAGGACCAGATCCCGTACGACTTCCCTGAACTGCTGGGCGCCCTGGCGCCGCGCCCGGTACTCGTGGTGCAGCCGCAGTTGGACCGCGACGCCACACCCGCCGACGTGAAAGCCGCGGTCGAGCAAGCGAGGAAGGTCTACGCGCTATATGGCTCGGCTGCGAAACTGGAACTTCAGGAGCCTTGGGACTACAACCGCCTGCCCACCCGGACGCAGGACGAAATCCTGAAGTGGATGGGCGCTAACCTGCGCTGACTTCTGTTTGTGTCCAAAGACGGCACCCGGCACGCTCTCGGTAAGCGAATCCAACTTATCTTGATCGGCGTTTATCGGCGTTCATCGGCGGCTAAGACCGATGTGCCGTCCTAACGCGAAAGCTCTCCAGAGAATTCCTTAGCCGCCGATGAACGCCGATAAACGCCGATTTTTGCCGGAATTGCCCTTGGTCGGATTTCTCGAGAGTTTGTATCGTCGATCGGTTTCCATTCCCAAGCCGGGTGAAGCGCCGGTTGGGGCGGAGTCGCCTGTAGTGCGACGCCGCCTCCGGTGAGCTTGTTCCGCAATGCGGAACACTGGAGATTGGCCATCTGGCGCGAGACCATGGCCGAACGCCGGAACCGCAAAGATTTCGCTGGACATTCCCGAGGT